>NZ_CALIJF010000126.1 GCF_938018035.1 uncultured Campylobacter sp.
TGGGCTTTTATCATCGCCTGCGTGGGCTCCGCCGTAGGTATGGCAAATGTCTGGGGCTTCCCTTACAAACTCGGTACGAACGGCGGCGGCGCATTTTTGCTAATTTACATTTTTTTCGTAGCGCTGTTTTCATACGTAGGCCTAAGTGCCGAATACGCGATCGGTCGCCGCGCCAAAACAGGCACGCTGGGCTCATACAAATACGCGTGGAAAAGCCGCGGACTGGGCGCTATCGGTAAGGTTATCGGCTGGTTGCCACTTGCCGGTTCGATGTGTATCGCAGTAGGCTATGCCGTCATCATCGCCTACGTTTTAAAGGCGCTAGTCCAAGCCATAGACGGCTCGCTAATGAGCGAAAATACCGATACATGGTTCAACTCTTTTGCCCTGGCGCCCTACTCCGTGGTGCCTTATCACTGCATAATCGTCGCAGGTACGTTGCTGACGCTGTTTTTCGGCGCCAAAAGCATCGAAAAAACGAATAAAATTATGATGCCGCTATTTTTCGTGCTATTTGCAATTTTGGCAATTAGGGTCGCGACGCTGCAAGGCGCTGCGGGCGGATATGCCTTTCTTTTTGGCGCTGATTTTACTAAGCTAGCAGATCCGATGGTTTGGATTTCTGCGATGGGACAGGCGTTTTTCTCGCTATCGATTACAGGCTCAGGGATGATCGTTTATGGCGCGTATCTATCCAAGGACGAAGACATCGTATCTGCGGCGAAAAATACCGCGCTATTTGACACGCTAGCCGCGATGGTAGCTGCGCTAGTGATGATCCCTGCAGTATTTGCTTACGGAATGGATCCTGCGGCGGGACCTAAGCTACTTTTCGTAACTCTGCCTAAAATTTTGCAAGATATGGCAGGCGGTAGAATTTTTGCAGTGATTTTATTTACCGCCGTGATTTTTGGTGGAATTTCATCGCTTCAAAATATGTTCGAAGTAGTCGCCGAATCGCTAATGCATAAGTTTCCAAGGCTAAGCCGCGCCTTCACGCTTGCGCTATTGTGCGCGATCTGCCTGGGTGCGGGTCTTGGTATGGAAGCGATAAGCTCATGGGGTCCGTGGATGGATTTCGTATCGATTTATATCATTCCGATCGGAGCAGTAATCGGCGCGATATCGTGGTTTTGGGTGATTAAGCGTAATGAAATTTTAGATGAGATCAATCTAGGCGCAGAGAGGGTTCGCGGCAAGCTCTGGTATGATATTGGGCGCTTTGTCTATGTCCCGCTGGCGCTACTTTTATGCATAATCGCGCTTAGTATGCATATTTCGTTTTAACTCATCGCCACATTGGCATAAATGCAACGACTGGCAAGATACGGCAAAGAAGGCGAAATAGGGTAGAATTTTAAAATTCTACCTAATAACGAACTTAAAAATTTAAATGGCCAAAACGACTTTAAATTTTAATACGTTATGAGAATAAAGCGTTATAATGTGCCAAATTTTACAAAATAGGGATTTTATGCGAGACTACGACAAAGAGCCATTGACCATAAACGATTACACCGTCTATCATGTATTTTCCTGGAGCATATTTACTTGCATATTGGGTTTTTCGCTTTTGGGTTATGATCTGATTACGACTGGCACTACGGGAAAATTTAGCGCTTTCGGTATCATTTCTTTAATTTTCGCGACATATACTTTCATACGATTTAGGATTTCGGCAGAGCAAAATTTTTCCAAAAATCCGAGCTATTTTTATTTTTCAAACAGCCTGATCCGCTACGTCGAAAATATAGATATGAAAGATAGCATAATTTCCGAAACCAAAATAGCCCCCGATCCGTCCGCAAATATATCTAGCGTTCATTTCTGCGTAGTATGCGAATTAGAAACCTCCTACGGCAGGTTTCATTATTTAAGCTCATATGAGTTATATAGATATTCAAGCATAGGCGTTCATATAGGCAAACTTGCTCTTTATATAAAGCATCTAATGCTATATTTAATATTTGCCCTGCCGTATAAAATTTACAAGCTCAAAAAGAGCTCGGAGCCCCTTTGGCTGTTAAAAAGAAATTTTGTCGTTAAATTTAACAACAGAAATTGCTTTTTAATAAATGCCGTATCTGCAAAAGAGTATCATGAGCTACTGCAATATTTCAAGGCGCTAAACGTAAAAATAGAAGATCGGACCGACTTTATACCGCAGGCTCAAAATAGCGGCTATTTCACCGATAAAAACGAAATTTGGAGCGACGATTTTAGTGATACACAAATTCCGAAGAAAAATTTTAAATGGAAGCTTAGGCGGTTTTTTAGTTTGGATTGAAATTTTAGTCCAAACGGCAAGTTCTTAAATTTGGCGAGAATTTCACGAGCAAGTAGAGAGTAGGGCGGCGAGGCAAATATTGCTTGCTGTTATCTCCAGCCTGCCACAGCTCAAAGTTACGATAAATCAAATCAACTCAGTCATCACTGCAAGCGCAAGGTTATAAAATTTAATCAGCTCCGCGACCTATCGTTGAAGTCGCGAAGCTACGGCAAGCTAAATTGGTCTCGGTGCACAGCCGCGACTATATAAAGCCGCGGCAAGTCGAAATTGATATGCCTCGCCGTAGCAAAACCACGGCGAGCTTGACTAAAGCCTGTGGAGGATCGGCGTATCTAGTCCAAGCCAGCAATGAGCCAGTCTTAAACCCCAGACCGCCCCCCCAATTCCTACTTCGCCCCTTTAGGCGGCATAAACGCGGTTAGTTTGATATCCTCGCCCGCCTTGTGTTTATAAAGCTCGATATTTACTAACGCCGTGTGCGCGATATTGCCGTTGGCAAGCTCGCTCGTAGGAAGATCGATCGTAAGCACGTTCGGATTTCCGTTTTTGCAAAGCCCCTCGGCATTAGGATCGTACCACGCGCCTTCGAATATCTGCACCACGCCGCGCATTATGTCGTCACTTACATTGGCTCCCGCTAAAATTTCGCCGCGAGCGTTATACACGCGCACCAGATCGCCCTGCTTTATGCCGAGCTCTTTAGCGTCCTCGGTATTTATTAGTACCGGCTCTCGATCCGCAACGGCGTATCTCTTGCGATTTGAAGTGTTGCTCTGCTGCGAATGCAAGCGGTCGAGCGGATGGATGCTAAGCAGGTGAAATTTCGCAGGCTTATCCTTCATCCCGAGCCACTCGACGGGCTCGAACCACATCGGATGCGCGCCACAGTCTTTGTAGTTCATCGCAGCAATCGTATCGGAGTAAATTTCAATTAACCCGCTAGGCGTTCCTAAAGCCTCCAAAACGGGATCGTTTCTAAAATCCTCAAAGCTCACGTACGCAGCACTCTCCGGCGTTTCGTAAAATTCCGTCGGCTCGTTTTTCTCCCACCACTGCTCAAAGCTCGGCATCTGCACGCCCAAAGCGGTGTTTGCGTTCACGGCGCTCGCCGCCCCTTCGTAAAATTCCTTGATCCAATCCATTTCCGTTTTGCCGCCGTCCGTATAAACCTCGGCAAGCCCGTCCGCGTAAGCCTTGCAAAGGTCGGTAAAAATTTGATAATCGTCCTTCGCGCCGTACTGCTTGGCGACGACCTGCTTCATCGGGATTATATGCATATTGGAGTAGTCTCCGCTCATCGTGATGTCGTTGCGCTCATACTCCGTCGTGGTCGGAAACACGATGTCCGCCATCTTCGCAGTCGGCGTCCAGTAAATTTCATTCACTACGATGGTGCGCGGCTTGCGCCAAGCCTTTATGTTGGTGTTGGTGTCTTGATGGTGCACGATCGGATTTCCGCCGACCCAGTAGATAAAATCGATCTTCGGATAGGTGATCTTTGCGCCATTCGCGTCGATCGTCTTTCCCGGATTTAGCAGCACGTCCGCGATGCGAGCTAGAGGGAAAGCGACCTTCGCCGTATTTACAAGCCACGCTTGGGCTGCTTCGCCGCCTTGTTTCTGATCCTGCGCAAGCCCTAAAAATTTGCCGTCCTTAACGACGCCGACGCTTGCCGCGTTCATTCCGCCGATCACGCCGCCCGCGCAGGTAGGCGCGCCGCCGTTAGCGTAGTGGTAGCTAAAGCCAAAGCCCCCTCCGGCAAGTCCGATCTGTCCCAGCATCGCGCATAGAGTTACGATCATCCAGTGCGCCTGCTCGCCGTGATGAGCGCGCTGGATACCCCAGCCGGCCATTATCATCGTGCGGTTTTCGTAAAATTTTATCGCGAGCTCTTTGATCACGTCCGCGCCAATGCCGCAAATTTCACTAGCCCACTCCGGCGTCTTAGCCACGCCGTCGCTCTGTCCCGTGAGGTACGGCACGAATTTTTCAAAGCCCACGGTATAGTTTTGCAAAAATTCCTTATCGTACTTGCCCTGCGAGTAGAGATGCTGCGCCATGCCTAGCATCATCGCTACGTCAGTGTTAGGGCGAGGGGCGATCCATCGCGCTTTACCCTCGAAATACTTGCCGCTTACGGTTTTGATCGGATCGATGATGATGATCTCTTTGTCGCTGTTTTTTAGCTGCTCGAAATACTTAAATCCCTGCTCGTCCGAGCTCGTCCACGCCACGCGAAGCGTAGAGATCGGATTGAGCCCCCAAAAGACCACTACTTTGGAGTTTTCAAGCACCACCGGCCACGAGGTTTGCTGTTCATAAACCTGATTTGAGCCCGTTACGTGCGGCATGATGACCTGGGCCGCGCCCGTAGAGTAATCGCCCGTGACGCCCGTAAAGCCACCGCTTAAGTTCATAAATCTATGAAGCAGCGTCCTTGAGACATGCACGTTGCCCGTGCTCTGCCAGCCGTAGCTGCCCGCAAACACCGAGCTTGCACCCTTTTGCTCGCGCGTCTTTTTAAGCTCGCGCGCGACGAGCTTGATCGCGTCTTCATATTTTACCTCGACCCATTCGTCAAGTCCGCGAAGCTCCGGCTTTGGATTATCGGGATCGGCGAGGTAGGATTTTCGCACCATCGGCGCCTTGATACGCGTATTATAAACGAGATCCGCCATCGTATTTTGAAGAGTATTTGGAATTTTAGAGGTGATCTTCCACGGCGCAGATTTTACGATCTTGCCGTTTTTAACGCTCGCTTTTAAAATTCCCCATCGCGCCGCAGTTAAAATTTCGCCGTTTTTCTTAAGTGCTGTTAGTTTATCCGCCGCGAGCATCGAGCTTGGGATGAGCGGAAGCGCCGAGACCGCCGCGCCGAGCTTTAAAAAATTTCGTCTTTTCATTTCATATCCTTTAAATTTACGTCCTTGGAGTGCTTTTGCAGATACTGCACCACCGTCCAGCTCTCATCCTTGCTAATAGGCGTGCGCGAAAGCATCGATTTGATGTAGCCCGGCCATCTGTTGGCTTCGTAATCGGCCGGCTGGTGCAGAGCGTGACAGACGCTACACGAGGCTTCAAATTTCTCCTTAGCACCCGCGAAAATTTTATCCACGTCGCCGCTTAGCGCGCCCTCGTCGGTGTAGGCGGTTATTTTAACCTTATTAAAGCCGTCCTCTTCGCCCAAGCTCTCGCTTTGAAATTTAGCCTGCTTCGAAAACGCCACCGCGATTATGCGCGCTTTAGGCGTGAAATAAATAACGTTGGGCGCCTTTGGATTTTGATAGCCGGTGAGCGAAAATTTCACTACTCCGTCCTTAACCTCCAAAACCTCTATGGCGTTTGTGGGCAGCAGCCTGCCGTCCTTGTGCGACAAATCGCCGCTTACGCTTACCTGCTTTAGCACCGTGCCATAAAGCGTCTCGCCCGCCTTAACCTCGGCGCCAGCGTAGCTTGCGATCACAGCCGCAAGAGCCGTCGCAGCCGCAATAGAATTTAAAAACTTCATGCTTATCCTTTCTTAAAATTTTAAAAACTTCTCGTAAATCTGCCGTATAAAAAACTCGCAAACATCACGGCCAAAACAGCCGCAAATGCCGCAAACGCTACCTGCGCGCACTGCGCCGCGTCTGCAAATTTAATGCTCGGCACCAGATAAAATCCCTCGCCGTAAAATCCGCCAAAAAAGCTCTGCACATCGCTAAGCGCGGTGCCCGCGGGAAAGGACGGGGTGCCCGTGCAGCTTGCGGGGCGAAATAGCTCCGGCAGCAGGCTATCAAGCGGCGCCGCAAAAGGGAAAGCGGGCGCTACGAGGCAATTTGCAGTATCTGCGGCGGTGTGTGGAGCGGAGCTTTGTAAATAGCCGTATATCGCGCCCGCAAATCCGAGCGCATAAGCAACGAGCCTTGCTATGAAGCCAAACGGCAGCAGCAAGCCTATAAGCGCGCCCACGCCCGCTACGGCAAAGCCCAGACGCACGAGGGCGCTCGTCTGCGTAGGCGACATAAAAATGTAGCGCTGAAAGAAAAAATACGATACCGCAAGATAGCCTGCGCTTATCACAAAGAGCCAAAACCACGGCGTAGCGGTATTTTGCCACGCGTAAATCTTCAAGATCAATCTATTCAAGATCTCCTCCGTCTTATAAAATTCTTAAGAATACTTTTTAATCTTAAGATTTAAATTTATAAGAGAATTATAGCAGTAAAAGATAAAAATTCAGGTCTGCATTGTCCTAAATATCGGAGTTTTGTAGGCTTTAAGCTTAACGTATAAAATTTCAATTTTAAAATTTGACGCTCCTTGCGTAGCGACGGAAAGTTTTTGAGATATGAAATTAAAATGATAGATTTTATAAAATTTATCTTTATTCGGGTCTATTTTGATAAAAAATATGCCGATTTTAAAACCCTCGAAACCCGATACTCGATCAATATTATGAAGATGATATAATGAGCTGAAATTTTTAAAAATATTTAACTTCATATTCAAGGGCGGGGTGCTATATGAAATTTAACATAAATGCTGTTATCGGCGGGGCGGATGATGTGCCGATCTATATATCGAATATTAT
>NZ_CALIJF010000127.1 GCF_938018035.1 uncultured Campylobacter sp.
GAAGCTGCTTTAAAAACCCGCCGAATGACGCCGCGGGCAGGCTGATCGAAGCGGCAGGGCTTAAAGGCCACGCGATCGGCGGGGCTAAATTTAGCGAGCAGCATGCCAATTTCATCATAAATTTCGGCAGCGCGAGCTTTGAGGACGTGATGAGCCTGATAGAGCTTGCTCGCGAGCGGGTTTTACAGCGCTTCGACGTCGCGCTTGAGCTAGAGGTTAAAATTTTATAATTCAAGCGCGGACTTCGCAGACTAAAGCAGCGAGCAGTCGTGACGAGCGAGCCTCTGCGCGCACGGCGGCGAGGAGGTAAAAAGCTGTGTTTATAACGAATACGGCGTGCTTATAGGTGACTTTTGTCTAAGAGCGCTTATCGTACTTGCGCAGTCTATATATTTTAACCCCTATCTTTTGGTATTGCTCGGGCGCTTGACCGAACTTTTAAATTTTATCGCTTTTTTGCTTTTGCAAGCAAATCACCTACTTGATCGCTCACATCTGCTAACGGCGTAAATTCACACTATTTAGCTAAATTTTTTGATATAATCCCCCCGCTTTAAAAGCTAAAAATTTAAAGGAAACATATGAAATTTATTTCTCACAAAATTTTAAAAAGCGCGGTTTTGCTGGCGGCATTAGGATCTTTTACGACTTGCGGTGCCGAGACGCAGCAACCTAGCAGCTACGCGATAAGCGGCGCAGCGCTATCGGCGATAGAGGAGGACAATAGGGCGAAAGAAAATTATCTGGTCATTGACGTCAGAAGCGCGGACGAGTACGCCGCAGGCCACATAAAGCACGCGATCAACATCCCGCTTGGAGAGCTTGAAAGCAGGCTGGATGAGATAAACGCCTACAAGGATAAAAACGTCGTGCTTTATTGCAATACGGGCAACCGCAGTGGAAAGGCACTTGATCTGCTTAAGCAAAAGGGCTTTAGTATGCTTATGAACGCGCCCGGCGTGAAGCAGTACGACTACGAGCTGTACAAGGTCGGCAGCATAAACGCGGAGAGGTTTTTGAAAATAGCAAATGAGCCGAACGTGCTGATCATTGATGCTAGGCAGAAGCAGGACTACGACGCAGGGCATATGAAGGGTGCGATAAATATCCCATACGGCGAGCCTTTAGAAAACTACAAGGACGTGCTTGAGGCCAATAAAGACAAAAAGATGATCACACATTGTTACAGCGGCAACCGCAGCGCCAAGCTCGCCAAAGCCCTAAACGAGCGAGGCTACAACGTCACAAATCTACTCGACGGCACGAAAGAGTATAATTACGAGCTGGTGAAATAAATCGAGATTGGCTCTTAAGGTAAATTTTACGACCATTTTTTTGTATTCGCCACGTCTTTGTGATATGCAGCTTCGCGGCACCCGATAAGACAGGCGCCGCTAAATTTGAAATTATTTGCTCCGCCTGCTCATTTGGCGCCTACTTTGCATAAGATCTGCCTTCGATGCAGAGCATAAATTTTAAATTCTCCATACCGAGGCGGCAATAGCGCTTGGGGGTTTAACTCCTTTTAGAGGATTTTTGAAATTTAAATCATAAAGTTGTAGCGGAAAAGCAGGTATTTAGAGCTGAAAAAATAGAAATTTACAAGCTGGCGCGGGTTTTGTGGGATGTAAAATTGAAACGAGCTTTACAAAATTGCGTAAATTTTAAATGCAACCTAATCGCTTAAAAATTTTACTTCCGAAAATGGAATTTCACGCTAGTGGTGCGCGCGTTTTAAATAGCCTCACCAATTTCGATAAAATCTGCGTTTTGGCGAGACTAACAAAATCAAAGCCGAATTCTAAAAGCAAATTAAGCCCGCAACGTATTTTTTAACTCCGTCGTTACAATGAATCGAATTTTACGCGGAAACCAGGCGCACGAATTAAATTCTGCACGAAATTTTATTCAACCAAGAATTCCTTCTTATCGATCGTGCCATGATAAAAAATCCCGAGCGTATCATCAAAGGTCTTATCCAAAAATCCATCTTTTTTTAGTCCTGCTAAAGATGTATTGATTATCTCTAGCAGCGCATTATTGCCCTTCTGCACGGCGATTGCGTTGTAAGTTTGCTTACCTAGACCATCCAAAGCAACCTGCGTTTTATTATCGATGATTGCGTATGCGTGCAGGATTAGGTTATCATCGACATGCACGGCATTTTTCGCCCTTTTGAAAGCGCGGTAACATTTAGCCGAACTGGCGCAAAAGTTTAAATTCTTTCTAAAGCCCGCTTTGCGTAAGAAATTGTGAATAGGAGAGTGTTTGATGACGAAAATCCTCTTTTTGCGGAGTTGATCGAAGCTCGTGATATTTTCGTCTTTTTTGGCTAACACACCTACCTGCACCTTAAAATAAGGCTCCGAAAAATCTACTTTTTTCGCTCGCGTGGGCGTAGGAGTAAAGGTCGCAATCACCATATCCGCTTCATTGCGCTGTAAAGCGCTAATGCGTCTTGAAGCCGTGATCGGGATAAATTTTACCTTGCCAGGATTATCGCCGAAAATCTCCTTACCGAGCTTCTCGCCAAGAGCAATCTCAAATCCCCTGTATTTGCCGTCTACGAGCGCACTAAACGGTGGCTGATCGTTATATACACCGATGCGAACGAGCCTATCTTTTTTGATCTGGTCCAAAGAATTTGCAGATAGAAAACCAAGTAGCAGAGCCGCCAAAACAAATACTTTCATTTGCTCCCCTTTTAGTTGAAATAAGGCGCAATTATAATAAAAAGAAATTATAGCCAGCTAAAATTCTGCGATTTATGGCGCATTTTCATCTAAATTTATGAAAAGATGAAATTCGCGGAGAAATTCTATGTCCAATTTACAAACGAAATCTCATAAAAAACTTGCACGAGCGAAAAAAGCTTTTAATTAAATTTATAAACAAAATTTTACGGATGGATTTCACGTTAGAAAACCTTAGCGAAATTTGCGATATTCTTAAAAGTAAACGGCGAAATTCTACGCAGATTTAGCGTCTAATTGCGAATTTAGCTAAGGGGCAAAATTTAGCACTGCATCAATCGCGAAAAAGCCCAAGCTCTTAAAATTTCGCTAAAAACTATGCCAAGATGCAAACCGTAGCAGTATAGCCCTAGATCGGCATTACGCGGATGTTCGGGCTAAGGTTTTCTTGCAAAACATTTTCGATCGCGTATAATGTGCCGCTCGCACCACTGGCGCAGCCGCTACAAGCGCCAAGATAACGGATATATATGTCCGTTTTGCCGTCGTCTGCAGGTCTGATATCGATGACGTCGAGATTGCCGCCGTCCATCTGAAGCATCGGACGAATATCCTCGTCAAGCACCCCTTCGACCGCTTTAAATTTACCGATCAAATTTAGCTGCTCAAAGCTCATCTCGGCTCCCGCTTTCACGTTATTAGCGGCACTCGCGTCGGCTTGAGCTTGAAGTCTCTCTCGCTCCATCTCCTCTCTGGTTTGCTTTAAAATATCGACCAGATAGTAATCCTTCTCCTCGTGTCCGCCCGGGCGCACGCAGGATTTGCAAAACGCACCTGCTTTGGTGTATTGCGTGATCTCCTCGACCGTGTGAAGGTCGTTTAGGCGGATCACCTCTTTGATCGTGCCGAGGCTCACGCGCGCGCAGTCGCACACGATGATCTCATCCTCGAAATGCGCGGGATCGATGCCCTTATAATTCGCCGCAGCCTGCTTGATGACATCGTATGCCATGACCGAGCAGTGCATCTTTTGCGGCGGTACGGCAGGCTCATCGGGATTATCGCGCATCGCGTGCTCTACGTCTAAATTTGTAATCTTTACCGCTTGATCGACGGTCTTTCCGATACAAAGCTCAGCCATCGTATCCGAACTGGCAATCGCCGTGCCGCAGCCGAAGCTTTTAAATTTAGCGTCTAAAATTCTATCGGTTTTAGGATCGATCAACCAATACAGCCTCACCGCATCGCCGCAACTCTCGGCGCCGAAGTCCGCAACCACTAGCTTACCACCTCTAGCCTTTGCTTCCTCCTCGGTGATCTCGCCCATATAGCGAGGATTATTCATGCGATCCTGCACTTTTTGCGAGTATTGCTCCCAGATTGAGCCGTTTATCAAACTGTTTTTTGCCATTTTTTATCCTTTATTTTTCTCATAACCTTGCGGCGCGTAAGCAAATGTGCTTGAAATCCCGCGCAGACGGGCGATAGCTTTACCAATATGTTCGATCGCGTAATCGATCTCCGCTTCCGTAGTAAAGCGCGACAGCGAAAGCCTTAGCGCCGTATGCGCTAGCTCCTTATCCGCGCCTATCGCTTCCATTATCGGGTTATTCTCGAGCGCCTCGCTCGCGCACGCAGAGCCCGTAGAAGCGGCGATGCCGGCTTTATTTAGATCCCACAGCATCGCCTCTCCCTCGACGCCTTGGATTGAGGCAAGGATGGTGTTTGGCACGCGAATGCTACGGTCGCCCACGACGCTAACGTTTGGAATTTGCAAAAGCGCGTCCTCCAGCTTATCGCGCAGTCTGCTTACCTGAGTGCGCTCAAAATCCATAAATTTATTCGCTAGTTCTAAAGCTTTGCCGAGCCCCACGATGCCAGAAACGTTTAGCGTGCCGCTGCGGCGCCCGCCCATCTGCTCGCCGCCGTGAAGCAGGCTCGTAATCGGCTTGCTATCTTTGATGTAGAGCGCGCCGACCCCCTTTGGAGCGTGAAATTTATGCCCGGAAAGGCTTAAAAAATCCACGTCCGCATCGCGCACGTTTACTTTTATCTTACCTACGGCCTGCACTGCGTCGGCGTGATATAGCGCACCGCGTTCGTGTGCGATTTGTGCGATTTTTTTTACGGGGAAGATCGTGCCGGTTTCGTTAT
>NZ_CALIJF010000128.1 GCF_938018035.1 uncultured Campylobacter sp.
AAAAGGGCTACATCATCGGGCGCATCGGCTCGGATCTGACCTTTGAGGTGACGCAACAGAACTACCACATCAACCCGCTCGATCTAATCAGTCTGAGGTAAGCGTGAAAAATTCTAAATTTAGCGGATCTTGTGAGGATGCCGAGAGTTTAAATTTAAGCGAGCAAAGCTCGGGCTGCGAGTTAAATTTGAACGAGCAAAATTCTTTAAAAGGGCAGAATTTCGCCGCTTCAAATTTGAACGATGAAGGCTCCGCTGCTGCGACAAAAAATTCTAGCGACAAGAATTCAACCTCGGCGTTAAATTTAAACGACGAAAATTCCAAAGCGGCGTTAAATTTGAACGATCAAAATTTAAGCAACCAAAGCTTTGCCGCCATAGGTATCGCCTCCATGTCAAATTTAGATAGCGAGATTTCCGCCACGGGAGCCGCTGCATTAAATTTTAAAAATAAAAATTCCGCGACGACGGACATCATAGCGACATCAAAAACGATGACGGGCGCCGCAAAAACAGGAAGCTACAACGAGCGTCGTAGAAGTAAAAACGACGAAAACAGCGCAAAACGATATTGAGATTACAAGAGTAGCGGAGGAAATAATGATAGCAGAGATAGCACCGACAAAAGAAGCAGAGGCGGCGAGGCCGCAGATCCAAGAGCTTACCAATTTTCTTAGCGAATACACCGCCAAGATGCTTAGTATCGGCACTTACACCGCGCGCATCGAGCGCTGCGTGCGCAGGATAGCGGACGCTTACGACTATGAGGCGAGCCTGATGATCTTCGTGCGCCACTTCATCATCAGCGTGATGGACCCCGCGGACAACTCCATCCGCCGCACCTACGTCAAAACGGGCGCTGCGGCGCAGATCAGCTTCGATCTGATCTCGGAGCTAAGCGCGCTTAGCTGGGAAATTTACGACGAAAAAATCCCCCTTGCGCGCGCCAGAGCCTCATTTGCAGAAATTTTAGCCTCGCAAAAGAAAAGCTTTGCCAAAACTCTTGTTTTGCTAAGCGTCGCAAATGCCGCATTCTGCGAGCTTTTCGGCGGCGATGGCGGCGCGATGGCGCTCGTTTTTGCGGCTACGGCTTTTGGAATTTGCGCCCGCTATCTACTTAGCAAGCTTAAAATCAACCTAAAAATCCAATACATCGCGGTTTCGTTCGCAGTCTCCTTCATCGTCTCGCTAGGCGCTCGCTACGGGTTTAGCGCCACACCAGACGTAGCCGTGGGATCGAGCATATTGTTTTTGATTCCCGGCGTCTGGCTGATCAACTCGGTATTTGACATCCTAAACGAAAATATGCTCGTAGGCATCAGCAGAGGGCTGAACACCGGGCTTTTGATCATCTGCATCGCGATCGGGCTCTTTCTGACGCTTAGCATCTCAAATTTGGGGCTTGTAAATGTTTGATATAGCGCTTTTGGTATTTAAGGATGCTTGCTTTGCCGCTGCGGCGGGGCTCGGGTTTGCGTATGCGTGCATGCCGCCTAAAAAGACGCTAGCCTTCTCGGCGCTGCTTGCGGCGGTTGCGCATTCATGCAGGTTTTTGCTGATTCAAAGCCA
>NZ_CALIJF010000129.1 GCF_938018035.1 uncultured Campylobacter sp.
GCGCTGCCGTACCAGGACCTAACGCTGATGGACGCGTGCTCTCGCGCCGGCATCCCATACATCGACACCGCAAACTACGAGCACCCCGACACCGCGAAATTTGAATATAAGCTGCAGTGGGCGAAGGACGGCGAGTTTAAAGCCGCAAACACGATGGCGCTGCTAGGAAGCGGCTTTGACCCGGGCGTGACGAATGTATTTTGCGCCTATGCACAGCAAAATCTCTTTGACGAGATCGGCGAGATCGACATCCTAGACTGCAACGCGGGCGATCACGGATATCCGTTTGCGACAAATTTCAACCCTGAAATCAACCTGCGCGAAGTGAGCGCAAAAGGCCGCTACTGGGAGCGCGGCGAGTGGAAAGAGACCGAGCCGATGGAAATAATGTTCAAATGGAACTACCCAAAAGTCGGCGTCAAAGATAGCTACCTGCTCTATCACGAGGAGCTGGAAAGCTTAGTAAAAAACATCAAAGGGCTGAAGCGAATCCGCTTTTTCATGACATTTGGGCAGAGCTACCTAACTCATATGAAATGCCTAGAAAACGTCGGCATGCTGCGTATCGACGAGGTCGAGCACAACGGCGTGAAAATAATTCCGATCCAGTTTCTAAAGACCCTGCTGCCTGATCCTGCGAGCCTTGGCCCTCGCACGAAAGGTAAAACAAATATCGGCTGCGTAATCCGCGGTCTAAAAGATGGCAAAGAACGCCAGGTCTATATCTACAACATCTGCGATCACGAGGCTTGCTACGCTGAGACGGGCGCACAGGCCGTTAGCTACACCACAGGCGTGCCTGCGATGATCGGCTCGATGATGGTCGCAAAGGGTATCTGGAGCGGCAAGGGTGTCTTTAATATGGAAAATTTCGACGCCAAGCCTTTTATGGACGAGCTAAATAAACAGGGCTTGCCGTGGGAGATAATCGAAATGAAGCCTGGCGAGAGGTATGAGGTGTGAGCATGGGATTTATCCTTGAAATTATAAATAAAATATTAAATCGTTTAAAGCTTGAGCTTGAAAGCCTTGAAGCTAAATTTTATTTTTTTGGTATTTCTATAATATCCTTTTCAATATTATTAATGTTTAAAATACAAAATAATATATTTATTGTTATTTTATTCTTAATTGGTATATTATTATTCTGCGCAGGAATTTTAGTCTGGTGTTTTAGTTTATTGAAAAGGAAATGGGTTGTAAACTTAGTGAAAGTTTTCTTGGTTTTACTAAACGTTTCAACTTATTTTTTAGCAGAATTTATATCTAGAAATTTAATTGCTGAAACCGTATATTTGCCTGTAAGAGATTTTGATTTTACTTTAAAAATTTTGACCTCTATTTTTTATATACCTATAGCCGTTTACTTATCTTGTATTTTTTTAATGGTAATTGCTTTTTTAGCGATGATTGTTGGCATGATAATAGATATGGTAAGTTCCAATTTGACTAAATTTAAACATAAATATGAATTAAAGCTAATATACTTTTGCAGAATATCAGGGATATTTTTAATTGCGTCAATTGCACATTTTGTTTCTAGCAGTGTTATTATTTACAGTATCTCTAGTACCCCATTTGTATCAAAGGTTATAAAATATATAGCCTTTTATGGTGATTATCAATTAATGAAAAATTATCCCGATGTAAAAGAGGAAGAGCGTATAATATTACATGAAAATGGCGTAATTTCATCTGCAAGTCAAGATAATGACGAAATAGTAATAAAGATAAGAAAATTTGAGGAATAGAATTCTGTGTAATCTTTATGCCATTAAGACTATAAAATAGCCTTAATAAAGAATCATTATTGCTTGCTTTTACTCTTTCTTGTGTAATGCTGGTAATATTTTCTGCGGGTATACCGTGGGCTATGTCCTAGATCATCGCGCTATTTGTTTGGCTAAGCGCGCTCGTGGCGTATTTTAATAAGTAAATTTTAAATTGCGGCGAAATTTTATAATTTGCCATCGAGTTCAGCTCTGTTTTAAACAGACGAGCGGTTTCTTAAATTTAAACTCTAGCTAAATTTAGACCGAAATTTTTAAGTAAACTTTGCTATAATCGCCGAAATTTTGAAAAAACCGAGGAGAAAATATGAAATTGATTTACGCCGCTTGCGTGCTAGCCGTGTTTGCTTCGGCTCAGACCGAAACTATGCAGGTGCCGGACTTTGCCAAAAGCTCGATGAAGACGCATGAGCAGGCCGAGGAAAAACTAATCGCAAATGCCCTAAAAGGCGATCTAAGCCAGATCGCAAGCGACCTAAAGATCGACAAAACTCTAAAGGGCGGCGAGTCGCTTGTTATTAACGGCGCGCATTACAGGACGATCGAGGGCGACAGTACGCAGTGGAAAGAGGGCGACGCCGTGCGCCTGCTAAGCGGCAACAAGGACGGCAGATGCCTAAGCTCGATCATACTTAATCTGCGCACGAAAACCGTCTGTAAATTTATGTGCGACGCGTATTAGGCGAGAATTTTGTCTAAACTACAAAAATCCACCGGCTCGGCGTAAGCTTCTTGCAACGACCGGTTGTTTCTGCTATTTAGCCATAGCATAGATCGCTAAATATATGCCTATGAATAAAACGTTATTATATATTTTTTTAAAAGCGTTCGTTATGTTTATTGTCCTATATTTGTTCATTCCGCACCCAGAAGATGGAATTTATAATATGCTAGATATACGCATGTTTATTGGCTTAGTGTTGTTTTGTATCTGCCTTATATTGGATATTTAGTTTACATTTTAATCTCTATCTTTATGTATCGTATTTTTTGGTGGTCGCCAAAATTGCATATCACAAATTTAAATTCTAAACGGCTTGACTTCGGTTATTTTTATAATTTTGCTTTTAATATCGATAAATTCTGCTATAATAAACGCAAATTAAACAATGTCGTTAAAATTTAGCGCGGACGTGATAAAGCGAGTAAAATTTGTAGAGGCAAATTTTAACCCTGCCGCTCGGTATTTCAAACGGCAAATCAAGGAAAAAGATGCAAAAATTTAGAATTACAAACGGCGAATATTCCCGTATGGATATTTTTCTGATCATGACGCTGGTTTATATATTCGGCGTGGCATGCAGGTTTTTTTGGATATATTGGGCTAGCGGGATCGAGCAGTTTTCTTTTGACGGCGAGCTCATTATGACAACAAACGACGCCTTTGCGAATGCCGAGGGCGCGCGCGATATGATAGCGGGCTTTCACCAGCCGGGCGATCTTAGCCCGTACGGCGCGTCGATCCC
>NZ_CALIJF010000130.1 GCF_938018035.1 uncultured Campylobacter sp.
TCGCCGCGCAAAGGCTGCTGCCCGCGATTAAAGAGACGATCAAAAAGCACGCGCCAGGCTGCAAGCTCTACTGCATAAATTTAGCCTACGACGACACAGGCTCGCTGCCGCCTCAGATCGGATTTGGCTCGCAAGAGCAGCGTGCGCAGTGGCTTGCGCAGGGCGATGACGATAACTGGATCGTTTGGAACGTCGCCGATTATGAGTTTCAGGCTGAGTTGGACGAGGACGACGAGACGGCAAATCTTTTTGATCTTTTCAATCAAGAAACGCGACTAAACGGCAGATACTCACAAGCCAAAAAGCTTATTTTGGAGTGCGCAAAGCAGCTCAAGGCGGATATCGGCGAGCTTGAGCTCGACGTGAGCGAGGATTTTGCGCTCGTAGCGAGCGATTATGATCTTAGCGATCTGCGGAAAAATTTCAAAGCGATAAATCCAGAGCTTGTAAGCACGTATAAGGGCAAAATTTAAAATTTTATCGTCGCGATTTTGTCACTGCACGCAGCACTCGCCCGCCCCAATGCGCCCCACTCTGCATAACGCCACACTGCTCCGCCAAAAGCACCATCCCTACTCCGTATAACGCTATCCGCTTCGCAAAGGACATATCCTACTATGTATATAATGGCACCCTACCTCGCCCGACGTGCCATTCTATCCGCACGACGCGCCGTCTTTATCGACTGGGGCCCTGCTCCGCTCTGTACGCGCTCTTTAAGCGCAAATTTACTCGCTCGCTGTTTATGCGGCTCGTCCCGTCCGAGCGCCAAATTTAACCGCGAGCTGCGCCGCAAAAATCAAGAACCGAGCAACAAAGCGCCCGATAAAATTTTACGCCGAAAGATCAAAATCGGCCCGGATAAGCTCGCGCAAAAGCCCGATTTGGAGGCGAAATTTTACGCTCAGCTGCTTAAAAAAGCCGCTATTTAGCTATAAATTTGTAAAATAGCGCTCAAATTTAAAGGCGAAAAATGTATGTAATATTCGAAGGTATCGACGGCGTGGGCAAAAGCACGCAGATAGCGCGGCTGGCGGCGACTTTCCCGCAGGCGATCGTGACCAAGGAGCCCGGCGGCACGAAGCTCGGTGAGGCGGTGCGAAGCCTCGTTTTGGGCGAGGATTTTAAGTGGCGGCGCGGCAGCGTAAATCTGCGCGAGGCCTGCGGCGAAATTTCAAAGCGCGCCGAGCTGCTTTTATTCCTCGCAGACCGCGCCGAGCACTACGAGCGCGTGATAAAGGGCGGCGCGGACAGGCTCGTGCTAAGCGATCGCGGCTTCATCTCGGGGCTTGCCTATGCGCTGGCAAACGACGACAACGCGGATCTTAACGAGCTTATCGCGCTTAATAAATTTGCGCTTGGGGGCAAATTCGCAGATAAAATCGTGCTGTTTTCGGCGGACGAACAGCTCGTCAAAAAACGGCTTAAAACGCGCGCTAGCAGCGATATAATCGAGGCTCGCGGGCTGAGATACCTAATGCGCGTGCAAGATCTTATGGCGCAGGCATGCGCGGCGTGCGGCGTTGAGACCCTGCAAATCGACGCCGCACAATCCGAAGAAGCGATCTGCGATCAGATAAAAAATTTCATACTTTCTTAAAATTTTAAGGCGTGGAATTTTGCCGCGGGAAAGAACTTTTGAGCTCTGCCGTGAAATTTTAGCTGTGAAATTCCGCCCATAAAATTTCATCTTCGAATTTCGTAATAGAATTTTGCAGGCGTGGTTCTAGGTAAAATTTCATGGGCGGAATTTTGTTTTATAATTCAGTCGTAAAATTTCAATACGAAATTCTGTCTTAAAATTCCGCCGCAGACCAAAAAGCGCAAAATTTCATAAGCGAAATCCCGCGCGGAATTTTAATTCGCGGATTCGCAGGCGGAATTTTAATTCGCGGATTCGCAGGCGGAATTCCGCTTAAGCTCTTTAGATTGAAAGGATAGCGATGAAGACGTTAAAGTTCGTTTTACGTAAGGTTTTTAAATTTATATTTCTGTTTTGGGTGGTCATAAGCTCGCTTTTCGGCACATATATGATCGCTGATAAATTTTTCGGCCGCACCGTCGTAGCCTGGACGCTCATCCGTGATTTTAGCAGCGCTTCGCTGGATCTGAAGGATTTTAGCATCAGCGCCCGCTTAAGAGCTACCACTATCGGCGGACGATCATGGCGCGACGAGCGCGAGCCGAAGCCCGACTTCTCGGACGACAACTCCACCGGCGCTCCGTATGAACTAAGTATAAAATTTGACCACGTGAGCGCGCCCGGGATCGTGCTGAAAAACATCAAGCTCGAGCAGGTGCAAAGCGGACGCGTCGTGTTTGAAAAGGATGAGCTAGAGGTGCCGATAGAGATGGGCTATAGCGGTTACGAAAGCGGCGGATTGGAGATACCTGATCTCGATTCTACGCATGTCAAACACAGACTGAGCGCCGAAATATGCGTGCCTGACGGCACTTGCACAAACTTCGTGCATTATTTCTTGCCGTACAGACATGTAGAGGGCACGGCGGCTCTGCGGGGTATTTTTTAGCCGCGAAAGATTCGGCGTGAAATTTTAAAACATAAAATCTGCGGCGGCATGAGTTAATTTGGCTGAATAAACGAATAGATTATCAATGCCCGTAACGTGATAGTATGCTTTATTCGCGTGGCGGAATTTTGCCGCTTACCGTATTTGTGGAAAACAAAATTTCAAAATTTCGGGGCACATAAAATTTATAGTGCAGCGCTAAATTCTAATATGTAAAATTTGAGACGGTGGAATGATAAAAATTCCGCGCTGTGTATTTATGCGGTGGAGGCACTACTTTTTACGACGTTTGCACCATGATGAGAGTTTTTGCATGTAGGTAGAGCAAACCAGATACGAACACATGAATGCGAGCACTAAACAAGAAAAGAAATAATCCCCAAAGCCCAAAATATCGCAAATATAAAGCAATACCGCAAACGCGATGATAAAAACGGCAGTAAAAAGCATAAGGAATATAGCAAAGTAGGTGCACGTCAAAAATATCCGTGTCAAACGAGGCGCGCGCCTTTCAATAGCGCGGACGATCGCATAAACGTATGCCAGAATTATCATCGCAACGAGCGCAAGCCCCGCACAAGTGTAGAAAAAATCGCCCATGTTTGGGAATGCGTCTTTTGCGAACGCAAAATAGATCGCATAAAATACCGTCGTAGCGAAAAAGATCAGACCGAATGTAATCAAAATGTCCCAAGCTAAAGATAGTGCGCGCTTCGCGGCATCCAGCGCGCTCAACGCAAAATCGCGGGCATATTCCAAAGGCGTTCTGCGGCGCTCGACTTCCAAGGCGACGAGGCTGCCTAGATATCCTTGGTTGCAGTATTTTACGCGCACCAAATCGCCCTGCTTAAACGAGAATGACCTGCAACGCATACGAAAGCGAATGCCGCCTATCTCAAAAAGCACGAGCGTCTCGATCTCCTGCCTAAGGACGCGGACGTGCAAGTTTTCTATCCTGCCTTCGATACAGGGCTGCTTATTTCGCATAATCCTCCAAAATTAAGTTTAAATTTCGCGCCGCTTACTAGGCGCTTGTTTGCTCGGCGATAGAAAAACCCGCTCATCTTGCTTGCAAGGCTCTGCGGCGCGACGGAATTCTACGCGACAAAATTCCGCGGCTCCTAATTTCGTGCAGCAAGATGGACTAATCGCGAGCTTGATTTTAAAATTTTCGCTAAATTCCGCCGCGCTTATCGGCGGCAAATTTAATACGGTTGGCTTTACGAGCGCGGTTCACACCGCGCACTAAACAAACATGTTCAAATTTAAGATCATAAAATTTAAAAAATCACCGGATATGAAATTTATAAGCCGTAAATTTAAATATAGAACTCAAATACTATCGCGCGCAGATACGAGCTATTGCGATTTTTAGTTAAAATTTTCCCTTTAAATTTACGCGCAGTTTTCGCCGCGTATAAATTTTGGCGCGATTTTGGAAGTATTTCTTATACGTATTTTACCGGGCAGTTTTAAGCGCAAATCCTGCGCGAGGCGACTTCGCTTGCGTAAAATTTCAACGCAAGTCAAGCCGACTAAATTTCGCCGTGAAATTTAACGAAGCTTTGGCGCACAAGTTTCGTTTTGTTCTAGCGATACAAATTTCAGCCAAAAGCCACTACGCGCAAAATCAAAATTTTATTAAACCCGCATTTGAGCCGAAATTTTACAAAATTTTAAAGCTAGCGCAGACCGAATTTCAACGCACCTAAAAAAGAATTTAAACATTAAATCTAAAATGCATCACGTCGCCGTCTTGCACGACGTAGTCCTTGCCCTCAAGGCGCATTTTGCCCGCTTCTTTCGCCCTGCTCTCGCCGCCGCACGCGATAAAATCATCAAATCCGATCACCTCGGCTCTGATAAATCCGCGCTCAAAGTCGTTGTGGATCACGCTCGCGGCCTTCGGAGCCTTCCAGCCCTTCGTGATCGTCCACGCGCGCACCTCCATCTCGCCGGCGGTAAAGTAGCTGATGAGGCTGAGCTTAGCAAAGGAGCGCTTGATGATAAGCTCCAGCCCGCTTTGCTGCGCGCCCAGGCTTTGCAGCATCTCGTGCGTCTCCTCGTCGCTTAGCCCTATGAGCTCCTCTTCGATCTTGGCGCAGAGCTTGATCACCTCGGCGCCGCGGGCGTTTGCGTATTCTCTTACGCGCGCGACATATTCGTTATCCTGCGCGATGCCGTCTTCGTCCACATTTGCGCCGTAGATTACATCTTTGGCGCTAAGCAAGCGCAGCTCGCGATTTAAAGCAATGTAGCTTTCGTCCTCTTTGAGCGCAAAATTTGAAGCGGGCTTGCCGCCATTTAGATGCGCCAAAAGCTCGTTTGCCACGGCTAGCGCCTCTTTAGCGCCCTTTTGATTTGCTTTGGCTTCCTTGCCGAGGCGCTCGATCTTGCGGCCAAGCTGCTCGATGTCCGCTAAAATAAGCTCGGTTTCGATGATCTCGATATCGCGGATAGGATCGACGCAGCCTTCGACGTGGGTTATGTCGCCGCTTTCGAAGCAGCGCACGATATGAAGGATGATCTCGCACTCGCGGATATTTGAAAGGAATTTATTCCCTAGCCCCTCGCCCTTGCTAGCTCCGCGCACCAGGCCCGCAATATCTACAAACTCGATGGTCGAATGCACGATGCGACCCGGCTTAACGATCTGTGCTAGCTTACCGAGCCTGGCATCGGGCACGGGCACGACCGCTTTATTAGGCTCGATCGTGCAGAACGGATAGTTTTGCGCCTGTGCGTTTTGCGCGCCGCTAAGTGCGTTAAAGGTGGTGGATTTACCGACGTTCGGAAGCCCTACGATCCCTACTGAAAGCCCCATCTACGCGTCCTTCAGCTCTTTGGCTAGAGCCTGCAAGAAATATAAGTTTGCTCTCACGCCCGCGCCAGTCGCGCCCGCGGCGTAATAGCCCCACGCCTTTTCGAGATACGCAGGCCCTGCGATGTCTAGGTGCAGCCACTTGTCTTTATACTCGTCTTTTATAAATTTATCCAAAAATAATCCCGCGGTTATCGCGCCGCCGTACCTGCTAGAAGCACAGTTGGAGACGTCTGCGATACTGCTTTTGATTAGCTCGCGTAGATAATCGTTAAATTCCAAAATGCTAAATAGCTCGCCGCTTGATCCGCTAAGATCTTTAAATTTACGCTTTAGCTCCTCGCTATTTCCCATGATGCCGCTCGTGTATTCGCCAAGCCCCACAACGCAAGCGCCGGTAAGCGTAGCCATATCGATTAGCAGACCTGGCTCAAGATCCTGCGCGTAGCTTAGGCAGTCGGCAAGCACGAGCCGCCCTTCTGCGTCGGTGTTTCGCACCTCGATACTCACGCCGCTGCGGCTAAGTAGCACGTCGTCGGGTTTATACGAATCGCCGCCGATCATATTTTCGGTGGCGCCGATAACCGCGTGTATCTCAAACGGCAGCTCGAGCTCGGCAGCGCCCTTGATGATACCCATCGCGGCGAGTGCGCCGCTTTTGTCGCTTTTCATCGTAAGCATATAATCGCTCGGCTTCAGACTTAGCCCGCCGCTGTCGTAAGTAAGCCCTTTGCCGACGAAAACGACGCGCTTTAGGCAGCGCTGCGGCTTATAGATCAGATGGATGAGGCGAGGCGGATGAGCGCTGGAGCGGTTGACCGCCAAAAACGCATTCATATTCTGCTCGCGCAAAAAGTCCTCGTCGTAAATTTTAACGCTCACGTCGTCGTAGTTCGAGGCTAAAATTTCAGCCTCGCTCGCCATCTTTTCGGGCGTGTAAATTTCAGGGATCTCATTGACGCCGTCGCGCGCGAAATTTGCGGCGTTTGCCATCACGGTACCCTGCTGCACGCCGTAGTTCATCTTTTGTACATCGGGACTACTGCCGCCGTACTCCTGCGTAGAGATTAAAATTTCATTCAAGCTAAAGCTTTTTTTATCGCTTTTGTATTTATTAAACTCGTAGCCGCCCAAAAGCACGCCCTCGACCATCGCCATCGTGCTTCTGCGGTCGCAGCCGCATTTATAAAAGGCGATTTTAAAATTTTTGATCGCGTAGCCCTTAAGCGCGTTGTATGCGCTCGCAAGTGCTGTGCGGACGCGGTCATATTCTAGCGCCTTGACGCCGACATACAGCCGCCCGCTCTCGGCAAGAAGCAGATTGCCCTCACCTTTGTAATTAAAAAGCGCAAACTTATCCGCGTCTTTAATAAATTCGTGATTTAAATTTTTATCTACGACCAAAATAACTTCAAAATCCGCCTCTATCTCGTTAATTTTACGATCTAGCAGTTTTACTTTCATCTCGTTCCTTTCGTGAGTTCATAAAGTGATTTTCCATACGTTTAAATAACCTAAAAAATAGATATAAAATTCCGCCTATGATAGGTATCGCAAAATACCAGTGTTGCTCGATTAGCCGCAGCCCGCTCCAGATCTCCTCGCCAAAATACCACGCCAAAACCATCGTCGCACCCGACCAGCACCAAGCGCTAAAAAGATTGATAATCGCAAATTTCTTTGCGCTGTAGCGAGTGATGCCGATACTCATCGGGATGATGACGCGGAAGCCATACATATAGCGCTGCATTAAAATTATCGGCCAGCCGTAGCGTTGCAAAAGCAGGTGCGCGATCGCAAATTTTCGGCGCTGCGCCGCGAGCTTTTTACTGATATATTTTTTGTTGTAGCGACCGATATAAAAATAAAACTGATCGCCGCAAAATGCCCCAAGGCCCGCGACAAAGATACCTAGCGGCAAATTTATGTGTCCCTCGTGCGCCATGATACCGCCTAAAATCAGCGCGATTTCGCCTTCTAAAATACACCAAACAAAAAGCACGATATAGGCGTATTGGTGGTATTCTTGCAGTAAATTTTTAAGTAGCTCTTCCAAAATCACGCCTCTAAAACGCAATAAACGTTTGTGCGACGCGAAAACTCGCCTAGATCGTTTAACTCGCGCAAATTTAATAAAAAGCACGCCTCGACGCACTTAGCCTGCGTCTGCGCGATGAGATCTAATGCCGCGCGCGCCGTGCCTCCGGTGGCGATAAGATCGTCAATTAGCAGCACCTTGGCATCCTGCACGCCGGAGAATGCATCCACATGCATCTCGACCTGATCGAAGCCGTATTCAAGGCTGTATTTTTGCGAAATCGTAATATAAGGAAGCTTCTTTGGCTTTCTAATTGGCACAAAAGCGACCCTCAACCTCGCAGCAAGTGCCGCTGCAAAAATAAATCCGCGACTTTCTATGCCTACTATGTAATCAAGTCCGTAATCGGCGTAGCGCTCGGCTAGATGATCAAGCAGGAAATTAAACGCCTCGCGATCGCCTACGAGCGTCGTGATATCGTAAAACAAAATACCGGGCTTTGGGAAGTCGCGCACGGTGCGGATCGAGCGAAATAAATAGCTTTTTTGCTCGCTGCTTAGGCTTTTCATAGCTTACCTCTTTTCAATCTTGCGTTTTGGATTTTTAAGCTGCAGTTTTCGCTCTCCTCGTTTTGCAGAGCCTCAATGCCGAAGCGAAGGGCAGTTTTAAGCTTTTCGTTATCGCTTTTAAGCTTTGAAATTCTTTCTTCGCTCTTGCGGAGCAAAGCATAAATTTTAGAATTTTTTCGGATCGATAGAATAAGTAGCGCTGCAAAAAATAGCGCTAAAACGCCTAATGCTACGCTCATTGCTCGCCTCCTTCATTTGTATTTACAAAGTGCATAGTAGCGGAGGTTGCGCTAAAATAGGCAGAATTTATGCTCCTAAAATACGCACTAGAAAGATTTGCTTCCTTTAAATTTACGCTCGTAATAGCAAAATTCGCATCTGTTAAACCCGTACTAGTACAATTCTCGCTTTTTGGCTTAACGCTCATGCAAACGGAATTTGTAGCCTTGAAATTCATAATTGTTGGGTTCAAACTGACAAAATCTTTACGGCTAGCTTTTTGAGCGAAATTTTTCTCGCAAACGCTCTCGCGCGTAAAATTCAACGTAAAATTTGTGCTAGTGGAATTTTTACCCAATGGATTTTTCCCATCAAAGATTATCTTTGTGTGCGTAGAATTTAAATCTATATGACGTGCACCGCAAAAGCCTATCAAGGAATTCTCGCTGGTAAAGAAGGAATTTTTATCGTTAGAGCTCCGCACAAAATTTGATGCAGAATTTGTGCCAATGGGATTTTTGCAAGAAAGGGTTTTGCCACTGAAGCTTAATTTGGAATTCCGCCCATTTAAATTAGCGCCGCAGCTTTGTTCCGTAAAATTTCGAGCGAAAATCTGAATGGAATTTTCCTCGTCAAATCCAAGCATGCAATTCGCACTACCGCAAGCGCCTAGCTTTGTGACGCGCTTAATGTGCCTACCGCCCGCAAAATCGGTGCTAAAAAACGCCCTAATC
>NZ_CALIJF010000131.1 GCF_938018035.1 uncultured Campylobacter sp.
AAAGAGAATCTTAAATTTATACCTCATAATATAGAAATATCCTTAAACCAGAGCGTATTGGAAAGTAGAATTTCAAATGCAACAGTTCGTAATATAGTACTTCAATTAAAGTTATCTTTATCTATAGAATCGCTAAAAAAATACTTATTTGCATTTATTGTATCTATGAGTAATCAAGATAACGAATCTGGTAAAATAGAAACTTACTTTTTTAAAGACGAAAGATCAGATTTAGAATTAGAGTTACAAGAACTATACCACAAGCCTAGGGTTTTAAATAAAGACAAAAATAAATTTGAAGGATTTGTTCGAGAGCTATTATCTAGTAGTTGGATAGAAGAACATTTGCGGAATAAAAAGAGCATAGCCTCATTATTTAGAGAAAATACTCTGCACAAAGATGTATATGAACTAGCTAAATTAATTGATGCTATGGAAAAATATCGCAAACTAGATTTGATGAAATTTAAATCCGGAAGCGATGATGAATTAAATGATATCTTATCTAGCCTACCTTCATTCATCGATTTAGATGTCATAGATGAAACAGGAAGACACTTTTCGGATTTCAGCTTTGGAGAAAAAACTCTATTAAGCCTTATTTATTCATTGATTTTTTATATAGATTTTTATCATAAAGATGGCAAAGAAATTTTTAACATCATCTTGGATGAAGCAGAAAACGGATTACACCCATTATGGCAAAAAGAGCTATTTAGTTCAATTATAAAATTATTAGAAAATTTTAAAGATTTTAAATTTTTACTGACGCTAACCTCGCATTCACCTTTTATTATATCCGATATCCCAAATGGAAATATCGTATTTTTAGAAAACGGCAAACAAGTTTATCCGGACATAAATACCTTTGGAGCCAATATCCATACTTTATTGGCAAACGCATTTTTTATGAATAATGGACTGATGGGGAATTTCGCAAAAGAAAAAATAGATAGCGTTATAAAAATACTAGATAAACCGCGTCTCGATGACGAAGAAATAAAGAGTTGTGAAAATATTATATCGCTCATCGGTGAGCCAATTTTAAAAACCAAGCTTAGACAGATGCTAAATGATGCGCGTATTCGTAGAATAGACGAAAAAATGATATAAAAAACTAAAAAAACGAATTAAGGAAATAGAAAAAAAAATGATTAAAATAGATATGGAGTATAAGACTGTAGAAGAATTTAAAAAGAGTGTTATGAAGAAATTTAAAAATAATAAATTAGAACAATTTGATGAAGAGGTAAAATCAAAACTGAAAGATTATGATGGGAGGATAAATTTAGAAAGCTTAATAGATATCGATTTTAAAGAAATCAAAAAGATAAAAGAATTTATAGATAAAGATGGAATAAAATTTAACTTTAACGGTAAAGATCTTTATAAAAAGATAGACAGTGAAACCAAAATAAAATACATAAAAAACCTGAATATATCCGTATGCCCATATTGCAATAGAAATTATATAAAAAATTTCAAAATAAGAAATAAAGGATGGGCTGTGACAGCTGAATTAGACCACTTTTTTCCAAAAGAACTATATCCTTGTTTTGCAATATCCATTTATAATCTAATTCCATGTTGCCATATTTGTAATCATAGAAAATCACAAAAAGAAGAAGAAATTTATTATCCATTTGAGGAATCATTTAGCCATAATATTCAATTTTACTACATTCCCCGGGATGTAAATTTTTTATATAATGAAGAAAAAATCGATCTAGACTATGGCATCTTAAATAAAGAAGAAGAGGGAAAAGTAAAAAACAATATGGATATATTTAAGATTAAAGAATTATATGAAGGACATAAAGATCTTATCTTGGAGCTTATACAAAAATCTCAAATTTATACGGAAAGCTATATTGACGAGCTTTTGCAAAATTACCAAGGGAAGGTCTTTAATAACCGAGAAGATTTACTAAGACTTATAATTGGAGTTTATGTAGATGAAAAAGATATCAATAAAAGACCACTAAGCAAGCTTTTAATGGATATAAGTAAGAGCTTGGGCTTATTGTATTAGTAGCGAGAAATCCCGCTGCTAAACTTCAACTTACTACTCCCCGCGCAGATACTCCTGCAGCGTTTTAACTTCAAGCGCAGAGTCGTCCTTTATCGAGCAGATCGAGCGCGTAGCGGCGATCGCCGCCTTCATCGTCGTAAAATACGGCAGCCTAAAGCGCAGCACGCTCTGGCGGATCTTCGCAGCGTCGGTGGAGTTTGATTTGCTATCGCTGGTGTTG
>NZ_CALIJF010000132.1 GCF_938018035.1 uncultured Campylobacter sp.
GCGCTTGCGTTGCGCTGCAAATACCGCAACAACGGCTCTGCGCGCGTATATATCACCCCGAGCCCCGCAAGGCTCGTCGCGCGCGAAAGCGCCACGTAGAGCTGCCCCTTGGCAAAGATCCTGTCGATGTCACAGATGAGCTGCGGAATGCTCATGCCTTGGGATTTGTGGATCGTGATGGCGTATGCGAGCTTTAGCGGGAACTGATAATACCGCGCCAGCACGATCTGCTCGGCATCCGCGCCGCTTGCGGCGATCTCGCTTAGTTC
Organism: uncultured Campylobacter sp.; assembly: GCF_938018035.1. Classification (GTDB taxonomy): domain Bacteria; phylum Campylobacterota; class Campylobacteria; order Campylobacterales; family Campylobacteraceae; genus Campylobacter_B. Next base: position 270 of record NZ_CALIJF010000132.1, read on the forward strand.
GTATGTTTGCAGCCCCACGCGGCTTAGCATGCCGGAGGGCTTTTTTACGACCACGCTTTCGATCTCGCCGCCGGAGCTTTTTTCGATCTTTTCGACGACGCCTTGCTCGCCGTTAAAAAACTCGCCGCTTTTATTCGCGGTAAACAGCACCTTTGCGCCCTCTTTCAGCGTCAGACTTTGCGGCGTATTTAGCGAGGCGATCCATTTTTGAATTTTTTGCTCGCTCACTCCGCCTTGCAGCGCTTCATAAACGCCCTCAAAGCTGCTTTGCGGCGCATTAAGCTTGGCTAGTCTGGCGCTATTTATCGCATCCACTTCGGCGTTTCTGCCCGAGATTATCGTGGCATCTGGTTCTGCTCGCGCGGCATCGATGATCAAAGATCGCATCAGCTCCGCCGTCTGCTCGCTTGCGGTGCCGAGCCGCAGCTCGCAAAGCAGGCGGTATAGTGCCGCATCTGCAGTGCGCTTAGAGCCTATCATCTCGACGTAAAAAAACTCGCACTGCCTCCACGCATACGAGCCGAAGGCGTAATCCGAGTCGCTAAATAGGCTCGCGCGCGGCGCTCTCTCGCCCTCTTTGCGCACCGGCGGAAGCTGATAAAAATCGCCCGTAACGAGCAGCCGTCCGTTAAATTTAGAATTTGAAATTCTAAGATAGATCATCTCGAAAAGCTCGGCGCCGATCATCGAAATTTCATCGATCACGATGAGGTCTGCGAGAGCTAAAATTTTTCGCAGCTCGCTTAGCTTGCCGCTTTGTTTGCGATCGAAGCTTTTTAGCTCCTCGTGATTTTTGCAAATGCCGAAGCGGAAGAAGCTATGCACGGTCACGCCGCCGATCTCTACAGCGCTGATGCCGGTGCTGCCGAGCACGATGACGAACTTGCCGCGAGCGCGGTAGTTTTCGATGAGCTCTTTTATTACGTAGCTTTTGCCCACGCCTGCGCCGCCCGTGATGAAAATATTGCGATCTTTTAGCTTCTGGATGATGAAATTTATCAAGTTTTTTCCTATTTTTTGGCAAAATTATAGCCAAAATTTTTTAAAAGGCATTTTGTTTGAAACGATTAGTATCTCTCATCTTTGCGGCTTTAATCCTTGCAGGTTGCGGTAAAACCGTCCATAAATTTATCCCTGAAAATCCCGCGGTTTTAGATCTTGATTACGCTCAAAACAGCGAGCGACTACCGGCTCCCGCTTCGGTGCAAAACATAAGCGGAAGCGCGTTTAAGAGCCGCTATTTTAAAATTTGGTTTGACGATGCGCCGATTAAGGCCGAAATCGATACGTTTTGGGGGCTTAATTACGCAAAGGGGCGCCATTTTGACGCCGTAGGCAGGATATACGACGATGCGATCTATCAAAGTATCCGCATAAACGCGAACGAAGAGGCGTTCGGGCTAATATCCGAGCCCGCTATTACGGTAAAAAATGCGCTGCTGCGAAATATCCCAAGCGATCTGCCGATTTTCGGCGATCCGAGCGAGCCGGGGGAGGGCGAGCCGTTTGATTACGCCGCAAATTCCGCCGTGGGCGTGGGCTATCCGATGCTGCTGTCGCATTACAGCAGAGACGGTGCGTGGGCGTTCGTGCGCAACGACGGTGTGTGGAGCTGGATCAGAAGCGACGCGATAAAGCGCATCAGCCCGCAACAGGCGGATATCTATGCAAATTCTAAATTTATAACGATCCTGCGCGAGGGCGCCGCCATTTATGACGTAAACGGCGCGGAGCTTTTTAGGGCGCGCACCGGCACGATCCTGCCGTATGATTTTAGCGGCGAGCGCGATCTTGGCGGCACGCTCGGCGTGCGGAGCGGTTTCGGCGGCGAAATTTTAACGCAGTTTGGCGGCAAAAGATATTTCGTCAGCGCGGAGGATGCGAGGCTTTGGCCCGCGCCGCTTGATGAGCAAAACTCAAAGATCGTAGCCGCTAGCCTGCTCGGGCAGAAATACGGCTGGGGTGGGTATAAATTTCTTCGCGATTGCTCGCTTATGACGAAAGACTTTTTGGCAAATTTCGGGCTGTGGCTGCCGCGAAATTCTAAGGCGCAATCGGGCCGCGGCGAGCGTTTTTCGCTGGCAGGGATGAGCGCGGATGAAAAGCTTAGCTTCATCGATAAAAACGGCGTCGCGTATAAAACCCTGCTGTATATGCCCGGCCACGTGATGCTCTACGTAGGGCAGGTGGATGGCAAGCCTGCGGTGCTGCACGATATCTGGGGGCTTCG
>NZ_CALIJF010000133.1 GCF_938018035.1 uncultured Campylobacter sp.
GAATATATTTCGAAAGAGGACTTAAAGAAATATAATGTCGTAAATATCGTGAATAAATATAGAATAAAATATCGTTGCAGAACAACTTTGAGCGATATGGCTATAGCGCGGCTTGATTGGGTTATTGATAGGCAGAGAGATATTTGGTTTATGTTCGTTTGCGATCCATGCTTACCGGATCCGCGAGATGGATTTACGGGTGAGGAGATTTATATTTTATGCTATAAGGGTAATGTTATCGAGCTTGATATAGGGCGAATTTACGACGAAACTACCAGTAAAATGCTAGTCGATAATCCGTTTTTTATCAAATATAAGCTAGAAAGTATAAATTCCAGCACTTACGGAATTTCATTGGACGAGCTTTATAAAATTTTAAAAGAAGCTCTAGCGGAATACGGCAATCGCGGTATTGACGGTAGAGAAAATTTACCAAAAGAACACGAAGTCGTAACTTTTCTGCACGATTAAGAAAGGATAAAAAATGACGCGAGAACAAGCCGATCAAATTTTAGTAGACATTGCAAGCGACAAGGACGTGTAACGTTAGTGGTACCGATGGCGGTGCAAGCACGAAAGGAGTTTAGCAAAACATGGCGCGAGCCTGAAACGCGATGTGTAAATTCAAAGTGAATTTTATCCAAACCCAACCGTGAGCAAGCGCGAGATAAAATTTTACTCAAATGCCCAGCGCGTGAGAAACCGCTAGCGGGCGCAGATTATCTGTAAATTTTAAAATTTTACTCAAACGCCGAGCGTAGATTTAGATGCGGGATGATCTCAAGCTCTGCGGGTGCGACGAACTCCTTTTTACGCAGCTTTTCTATCGCCGCGCGCGCGATCATGGCGGCGTTGTCGGAGCAAAATTTCATCGGCGCAAAAAGCATCTCGCAGCCCGCCCGCTCGCACAAATCCGTCAAAAGTCCGCGCAGATGCAAGTTCGCGCTTGCTCCGCCCACGACGCCGAATCGCTCAAATCGGCGCAGCTCAAAGATCCGCTGCAATTTATCCAGTATGTGCGCGCACGCCGCGTCCTCAAAGCAGCGCGCCAGATCGCGCATCGCCCGCTCATCCAGTTCGCCCGCCTCTTTTAGCTTCTCTATCTGCACGCGCACGGCGTTTTTAAGCCCCGAAAAGCTATACTCCAGCCGCCTATCGCCCTTTAGCGGCACGGGCAGCTCAAACTTCGGCTCGCCGCCTTTTGCGAGCTCCTCGATGAGCGCGCCGCCCGGGTAGCCGAGGCCTAGCATCTTTGCGATCTTATCGAAGCTCTCGCCGAAGCTGTCGTCGCCGGTGGTCGCTAAAATTTCGATACCCTCCGCAGCGTCGATATCCAAAACCATCGTGTGTCCGCCGCTAACGAGCAAAACGCCCATCGGAAATCGCGCCTCGCCGCCTAAAAACAGCGAGTAAACGTGGCCTATGAGATGATTTACGCCGATGAGCGGCAAATTTAGCGCGAGCGCGAGCGCTTTTGCCATATTCACGCCGCCGATCAGGCTCACGCTAAGCCCCGGGGTATTGGTCGCTGCGACGGCGCTAAGCTCGCTAAAATAGGGCTTTGTGCGCTGCAAAATCCGCGGCAGCGCCTCCGTATGCAGCCTCGCGGCAAGCTCGGGCACGACGCCGCCGTATTTGGCGTGATCGGCCTCCTGGCTTATTTTTTCGTAAAATTTCAGCTCGAAACTACGCTCATCCATCACCGCGACCGAGCTGTCGTCGCAGCTGCTCTCAATAGCAAGTATCACACAAAATCCTTAAAATTTTTCGCTCATTATACTCAAAAATCGGCGCAGATGAAATTTTAAAATTTAAAACGGTGCGCTTTAAATTTTGTCTTTGTCGCGACATACTCCCGCTCGCGGGGCTAAATTTTAAAATGTGCCGTTCGGCTCGGTCGCGGTACGCTAGCGGAATTAAATTTAAAACGCGTCGCCATCGCACTATGTTTGCCGCTACGATGCGCTCCGTATCTGCCGCGGCGGATAAATTTTAAATAGATGAAATTTTGGCAGTTGAAATTTAGCGAGCAAATTTAAAATGGCCTTTGGATTTTAAAGCTCCAAAGGCCGTTGCGATTAAATTTGGCGGTAAATTTAAAGGCTAAATTTCGGGCTCTTGCTC
>NZ_CALIJF010000134.1 GCF_938018035.1 uncultured Campylobacter sp.
GTATGCGGGCTTTGCAAAAACGCTCTACTATTTTTTAGACTTGAGCTCACGTATTCGTAACGTGAGATCACGTTTGCGCTGGAGCTTTGCGACACCGAAGCCGAAAACGAGTATGAATAAAGCGGCGCGGAGGAAGCGTAGCCGCTAAAGTGCTCTTTTAGATTTACGAATTTGCCCTCCGCAAAGGTCTTGCAAACGCCGCCGCTCGCGGAATACTCGGCGATTCGCAGCTCTTTATTGGGCGTAAAAACGTAGATCGTAAATTTATTTAGAGCTCTTTGCGAAATTTGATCCTTAGCCGTGCCGATTCCTCTTTCGTCCGTAAATAGATAGAGATTAGAGCCCTCCTTTTCATATCTTCCTAAGATCGCGTCATCTTTTAAAAGCATGCCGCCTGAAATTTTATACTCGGTGACGGTCTGCCCGTCGTAGCTCATCATCACGGAATTTTCCGGATGCAGCTCGGCTTGCGAATACTTTACCTTCATACAACCCGCAAACAGCGCGACCGCCGCAAGCAGCGCTAAAATTTTAATTTTATCCATAACTCCCTCGAAGTTTATCTGCAAAAATCGTCTAAGATCATGGTTTTAAGACCATCGATCGTCTTTTTGAAAAATCCAGCCACAGCCAACTCCTCCGCAATATATTTCGTATCTTTGCGATCGACCGCTTTTTCAAAATTCATATTTTTATATGCACTCAACGTTTTTGAGCTCATATTTTGCACCGAGCTCTCGCTTTTTGAAATTTTGCCGTCCGCATAAAGCCAATCGCCGTCTTTTAACATATTTGAAATATAGTCGAAATTTACGTATCTGCCGGCGTTATAGACGCTGCAAATCCCATCTTTGTGCCAAATGCTAAATACCATTGCCCTTTCGTCGTTAAAAAGATAAAATTTCATCCGCTTGGCATTCAGTGCGGACTTATAGTTATTGCCGTAAGACTTGCCCGCTTCATCGAGCACAAGCATCCTAAACTCGTTTCTATCTATAGAATACACGCCTAAATTTTTGCCGTTTTCATACAGATCCTCGCCGGCAAATTTATAGATCACGGTTTTGTTGCCGTCGTAAAATTTAAACTCCTTATCGCTCTTAGTCGGACGCAATATCGCGCATCCTCCAAGCAGTGCCGCCAAAACGGCAAAAACTATAAAATTTTTCATTTATCGCTCCTTAAATTCTAATCTTTCGCCGCACCTTGCCGCCGTATCGCAAGCCCTACATTAAAATTTCAAGGCGTTTTACGCCCTCAAATTTTAAAATTTGCTCGCCCTACTTCTCGCCGAAGCGCTCCTTTAAAATTTTATACGCCTCGTTGATCTCCTGAAGCTTCTTCGTGCCCTCCTGGATGATCTCCTCGTCCGCGCCCT
>NZ_CALIJF010000135.1 GCF_938018035.1 uncultured Campylobacter sp.
CAGCGTGGGCGAGGGGATGAGTAAATTCGGCGAAATTCTAAGCGCCAAGGGCGGCACGCAGCTAGCCGCGATGCTTGAAGCGCTAAATCAAAGCGAGGTCGGCAAAAAGGTGCTGGATAAAATTTCGGGCGCCAAGGAGGATGGTAAATCCGAGTAATATTTGCAGCGTCTCGGGCGAGTAAAATTTTAAATTTATGCGCTAACGGCGCTGTGGGGGAGAGTAAATTTGAGTAATAGCTAGCGACACAGCGCGGGCGAGCAAATTTGAGCGGTCCGCTCGTCCGAGCGGTTTGGCTGTCCGCACTTGGATAAAATTTAAGGCGCTAGTGAAATTTAAAGGTTGCGAAATTTCAAATACTCGCGAAATTTCGAATTTCGCTGGAATTTAAAACGTCGTGAAATTTTAAAATGCCGTAGAATTTTAAAACATCGTGGAATTTTAAATATTGCGGAATTTAAACGCCATATTTCAAACGCTCGTAAAATTTTACGCCCTTGTGCGCGAGCATTAAAGACGGCGCGGTATCGCAAGTATTCGTAGAGCGCCGAAACTGCGGGTAAATTTTAAAAAATTGGCAAAGCGAGATTTAAAATTTAGGCGCGGGTGCATAGCGTTCACGCGAATTGCACCTAGTAGTTGCAGGTTGCCTCCAAACGCTTGAGCTCTGCCGTCTAGCGGTCAAATTTGCCGCCCGCGAGGCTAAGTTTATTCGGTTCGGATGAAATTTAAGAAGCGCGAGCTGTTGGCGGCAGCGTAAAATTTAACCCGCTTGCATAAAATTTTAAGGAGCGCACGATGACAAACGCCGTAAATTCCGCGCAGTACCAAGCGCGCATCAAACAGGCGGAAACTCTTTTTGAAGGGCGAAATTTTACCCGGCGCCAAACGATAAATTTAAGCGGCGGATATGAGATCGTAAAGGACGCATATAGGCTCGGCGCGACAAGCTTCAGCGGCGGCGAATACACGCTGTTTAATGCTAGCAAAACGCAGATAAAAAGCTGGCGCTGTATAGACGATCGGGCGGAATTTTTTAGCCTGATCCGCCACGCAAACGGTAAATTTTACCTCGCTTTTCGCCAGGATTTATACGGCTACAGCGTGCTTGAACTGGATCGCGGGCGGATTATGCGCTTCGTGCCGGACGCCTGGACGCTCGGCAAGGAGAGCTTCATTTGGGGCGGCGTGCACTATCTGCGGGACTGGGACGCGCTGGCCGCGAGCGGCTGCTACTGGGGCGCTCCAAACGGCGTGCATTTGGTAAGCTTTGCCGAGCCGATGAGTGAAGAGCAGAGATATGTCGATGTTTTAGACTGCATGCAGAGCGGTTACGACATCTACGAGCAGGCTGATTTCGCGGGCTTTGAGGGTAATGAACTGAGCCTAAAATGCTTTCGCGCAGACACCTTGCGATATGAAAATATAAAAATTTCGCGCGAGCGCTACCGCGAATGGATGTGCGAATCAAAACGACTATAAGGCTTAAATTTGCTAAATTTCGCGCTTAAATTTCAAGGCTTGCAAAACAGTAAAATTTAATTACAAGCCGCAAAAAGCGGAATTCGGCGAGACCAAAGGGGCTGAAATAAGGAATACGGATGTTTTTTGAATACATTTTAATCGGCGCCTGCGTAGGCTTTATCAGCGGATTTTTCGGCATCGGCGGCGGCACGGTCGTGGTGCCCGTGATGATGCTCTTCGGCTACGACGTCAAGTACGCCATCGGCATCAGCATCATGCAGATGATCTTCAGCTCGATTTTCGGCTCGTTCGTAAATTTTAAAAGCAAAATGCTCGACGTCGCGCCGGCGCTGGTGCTGGGGCTCGGAGGCTTTTGCGGCGCGCTTAGCAGCGGCTTTATCGTAAGCTATTTCTCCTCAAAATTTCTTCTGGGCACGCTCATTTTGGTGCAGATCATAAATTTAATCAAACTCTTCAAAACCCCGACCGAGCCCACCGGCGAGGCCAACGAATCTAAAATTTTGCTCTTTATCGTGGGGCTTGCGGTGGGCGCCGTGGCGATCAGCGTGGGTATCGGCGGCGCGGTATTCGTGATGCCTATTTTGATCAGCTTTTTAAACTACGACATCAAAAAGGCCGTCAGTACGGGGCTATTTTTCGTGATATTTTCCTCAAGCGCGGGCTTTCTGAGCCTTTCCGCGCACGGGCTCGTGTACTACAAGATCGGCGCGTTGCTAGGCATCGGCTCGCTAGCGGGCGTTTGCGCGGGCGTCAAAACCTCGCACAAGATCGGCAAAAAGGCTCAAAAGCGCTGGATGATCGCACTTATCGTCACGATACTTTGTATAACGGTTAGAAAATTTTTGGCTTTGAGCTAGGCGTGCTTGCCGAATCGAAGCTAAAATCGGATCTAAATTTAGTCGCGGCGCCTTGCCGCTAAATTTAACTCAAATTTAAAGGATCATCAATGAACGAAGCTCAAATTTCGCTAGCGGGCAAAATTTCGGACTCGCTAAAGCGCCTGATCAGGGGCAAGCTTAGCTCGCAGTACAAGGGCGAGGCGCCGTATTCGGGGTGTCGCGTGCAGGAGGGGTATTTTGATTTTTTGGGCGTGGAGTGCCGCGGATCGCGCATCAGGCTCTACCTTCACGACTTTGGCGCGGACAGCTTCAGAGCCGATGCGCCCGAGATAGACGAGCTAGAGCGCGAGGAGTTTGAGGCCATCGTCCCGCTTATCGCAAAGAGCGTGGAGGAGGAGTTTTTGGCCGAAGCAAATCTGCCGTTTTTTGCGTATAAGCTGGATTTAGCGGTCAAATTTGAAGGCGCGAGCGGTAGCTTGGCACAGCGCAGCTTCGAGCATAAATTTTACTTTGAAAACGCTGCGCGAAAAGCCGAGCTAAAGCGCAAAATGGACGATTATATAGACGAGCTCATTATCCGCCGCGATAAAAAGATCAAAGACGGCCGCGAGATTTTCGTGTTTATGGACCGCATTTTCGATCTTTCGCTTATGGATTACGACGAAACGGCGCTAACGGCGCTGCTTGAGCAGGTTATCGCCGCGGTGCAAGACGCCAAGAACAGGCGGCTTTTGGGGGATTTTATCATCGCGCTAGAGAATAATCTGCGGCGCTGGAAAGAGGAAAAATTCCTGCCGAAATTTTATGATATCAGCGATGACGGCTGGAGTAAAGATTACGAGCTTAAAAAGGATTTTACGCGGCAAAACGTGGACGCGGGCGAGCTTGCGTTTTTTGTGCGGGCGGCGCTTTGGAATATCAAATTTAAGCGCTATAGTTGGGATGTGAATCTTGCGCGCAAAGATTTGGAGTGCGCGGCTAAAATTTTCGGCTCGGCTCAGGCGCAAAGCTATCTGGATCACGGCACGGGCGAGCTTAAGGGAGAGCTAGTAAAATTTAAAGACGCAGACGCGGAATGCTCGGCGAACGACGTTTTTGCGCAGGTTCGAGTAAAAATCAAAAACGAAACGGCGGGCGCGTATAAAAAGGCGCTAAATTTCATCGTAAAGCTGCTGCAAGCGGGCTTTTCTGTGAGCTACGCCGTAAAACTTAGCTCCAAGGCGCAGAAAACTTATCTGCCGATCAAAGGCCTTGCGCCCACGCAGACGCATCGCTTTTTCGCCGCCGCGCTCGCGCACGGGCTGGACGGGGAGCTTGAGCTTTACGCGAACGAGACGCTAAAGCACAAGTTTAAGTTCTATGCCGATACGGATGGCGAAAAGTGCCTGATGAGCGGCAGTTACGCAGTTTTCGGCCTCGCGCTAAAGAGCGAAAAATACTTTGAGCTCGCGCGGCGCTACTTTGAGACGGTGGATGCCGAACATCAGAGCGCGCATATAAAATTTATCGAGGCATTTATCGATCGCTACGGCATTAGCGAGCGTAGTTTAGAGGTGATCGTCGCGGGGCTGCTGTCATATCAAGAGGATAAAATTTACAAAAGCTTAAAGGCGCTAATGAAGGGGCCTGCGAACAAAGCTCTGTTTGCACGCGCGATCTCGGGGCTACAGGAGCACGAGAAAGAGAGCGCGGCGTATGCCGTGTGGGGTAAAAACTGGCAGAAGGAAATTTCGGGTTAAATTTTGCGATTTTAAGGCTTGTCTTTTTGGTTTATACTTCGTTAGAAATTTCGCCGAATTTCAGTCACGTATTTATATATACGCTCCTTCCATTCGGCTCATTTCTGCCTCGTCTAAACGCAAAAATACTGCGCCTTATCTTGGGTGCTTCGCTTTAGAATTTTATATTCAAATCTAAAGCAAATTTATTAAATTTAACTCAGCGATGCTTTGCGTTAACAAAGCATAGCCACCCCTAACGTCGTCGGGGATGGAGGATTGTTAAGGGGGAAGGGAGCGACCTCGTAACTGCCCCTTAACAATAAAGGCGAGGCGGCGTTATCGTTATCATAGAATTTCCACGAAGATTTATCTTTTAAGCGCTTAAATTTTTATAAAATTCGGCTCAGCGAAATCGGCAGAGAAAAGATTAAAATAAAGGAGAAAAAATGGCGATAGACGGGGTGAAAATTATCAATAGCGACGACGGATACGATATCTATTTGACTATCACCGAGCGCTACAAAGACGGCGAAGATGTTGAAACGATACTGCAAGATGTTTTGGCGCAGGCGGAGAATTTCTGCACCGATGAGCTTTATAGCGAGATTTATTGGACGGCCCTAGCGTATTCGCTTTGGAAGATCGACTTTTTAAACGACGAAATCCGCGAAAAAGCCCTTGCTATCATAAAAGGCGGCGCAAGCGGGATGTGGAATAAGGTCTTTGATAAATCCCAGAAGCAGCGTCAAAAAGCGCTTGATAAATTAGCGCTTCAGCTAAAAAGCGAAAACCCTAGGCCGCTTGAGCGAGCCAAAATTACGAAACAAAAAACGCCCTGTTTTGAGGAGGGCGACGTTTTGTCTATCCAGATGCAGCAGGGATACGGCGTTTGCTTTGTCTCGGCGGTAGATCAAACGCCCCGCAAGCTGGAGTATCACCTAGCCTGCACCAGAGTGTTGCAAAAAGAGCCGCCCGGCATGGATGATTTTTTAAAAAGCAAGATCGCGAGCTCGAAAAACGGCGGGTTTCTTAGAGCGGACCGCTGGTTTAATCATAAGGATTTAAAGGAGTTGCTGCCTCATCTAAAAAAGATCGGCAAAGTAAAATTTGCCCCGTTTAAATTGGGCGAATTATCTCCCGCGAAAGAATTGGAAGATTTTTATAATAAAATCACCGCAGATCCCAAAGTATGGGGCTTTAGCCTAATTGATACCGCTCGTTTCATAGAAGAGGTGATCGAGGATATAAAAGGATAAAAGCGCCGCGCGGTAAATTTTAAAATTTAACCCTGGCGAAATTTTGTAAATTTAGCCCTTTGTGGTGGAATTTTGTAAATTTAACTCTCCGTGCGCGCTTTGCTTTTTAAAATTTCATCGCCGCTTGCACTATTTAAAATTTCATCACTGCTTGCGGCGTCTTTCGCGAGCGATTTTTGAAATTCGTATTTGAAATAAAACGCCCACGCGAGCGGACACAGAAAAAATAGCGCGCGGATTACGTAGAGCGATTTTAGCGGTATTTGAAAATATATCCACACGCAAAAAACGTAGCTTAAAACATACGCGAGCGCGCAGATTGCGGGCAAAAACCTTCTAAGTTTGATCGCCGCGACCAAAAGATAGATGCAGATCGCGATGAGAGAGCCTGCGAAAAAATAAAACATCGTGTCCTCCTTTTGGTAGTGCTCATCCGCATCGAAATAGCCTAAAATGCACGCTGCGACGATCAAGAGCGCTAAGGCTGCTCTTAGCGGCGCAAGAGTGCGCTTTATCGCTCCGTCAAGTAGCAAGTGCAAGCAGAGCGCGATAAAATAGGCATTTGCAGTAAAATCGAAAGATATATAAAACAGCTCTCCTCCAAAATTCCCCCGATGGTATTCGCGCCCCAAAATCGCGATGCGCGTAAGATAGATCGTGCCGAATTTTGCCGCTAAAAATGCGACCGTAAGCAGGATCGGGTGCAGCAGCGCTCTGCCTGCAAGCAGGTCCGCGCAAATGCGCTTCAGGAAATTTATCAATCTTTTCACGCTAGGCTCCTTTGAGATTTCGCCGCTTGCGGCATCTTTCGTAAAATTTTCGCCTTTTGGTTTAAATTTGATCTTAAATCGGGATAAATTTTAGCTCGAGAGCTTTTAAAAGTCGCTTAGAGGCAAAGGCGTAAATTTGCGCGTTTGGAGCGGGTTGTGTATTTTAAAATCCGCACCGTTCAAATCATTTCCTATCGCAACTGTTTACGGGCGAACACATATTGCAAAATGCGCGGATGGAATAGACAAAATCTACTTATTGATCAGCTCATTGCAATATTTTATGCATAAATAGCATGAAATTAAATTCATCGACTTTAAAATAAATCACGCTCAAAGCCCGCTCATATAAATTTGCACACTTAAATTCATAGATAAAATTTTAAGAAAAAATGAGATATTATACGTAAATTTTTTCAAGGAGTAAAGAATGAATTTCAAAAAAACCATATCGGTTGCCGTTATTGCGGCTTCGGTGCTGGCGCTATTTAGCGGATGCGCGAAAGAAAGCTCTCGCGTAGTGCAAACCCCTACGGTAGCGAGTCTAAATACCAATTACTCGGGCGAGCGGATTGCCGTGTCGGTAGGACGCTTTAACAACCAATCCTCTTACAACAACGGCGTGTTCTCCGACGGCGAGGACAGACTAGGCAATCAAGCGCAGACAATTTTGATCTCAAGCTTACAGCAAACGGGACGTTTCTCGGTGCTTGATCGCACGAATATGCGCGCTATCAAAGAGGAAAGCACAATCTCCAAAAGCGCACAAAACTTAAAAGGCGCCAGATACGTTATCACCGGCGATGTGACGGAATTTGGTCGCAAGACGACCGGCGATCATCAGCTGTTTGGAATTTTAGGCAAGGGAAAGACCCAAACCGCGTATTCTAAAGTAAATTTAAACGTCGTTGACGTTAGAACCTCCGAGGTGGTCTTTTCGACTCAGGGCGCGGGCGAGTATGAGCTATCAAACCGCGAAGTGCTAGGTTTCGGCGGCACTGCGGGCTATGATTCGACGCTAAACGGCAAGGTGTTAAGCCTGGCGATCATCGAAGCGGTCAATAATCTCGTAAACGGTCTTGAAAACGGCGCGTTTAAACTAAGATAAGGATAAAATTTGAAAGCAAGTAGCGCTCTTGCTCTTGCTGCTGCGGCCGTGATCTTTTGCGGCTGCGGCGGCGGGAGCCGGAATCAAATTTATTACTGGGACGGCAGCTACACCGACTCGACCTATCAGTATCTCAAGCAGGAAGGCGACGTAGGCGAGCAGATCGAAGCGCTTGAAAAATCTATCCAAAAGGCATACGAAAAGGGACTCAAAGTCCCGCCTGGGCTTTATTCGCATCTGGGGCTTTTGTATCTAAGCGCGGGCAACGGCGCGAGGGCGAGGGAGAACTTTGAAAAAGAAGCTCAGGCTTTCCCTGGATCAAAGCCGTTTTTGACCTTCGTTACAAACCCAGCTGCGCTTAAAAAAGCGGAGGCTAAGTCTGATGAAACGAAAGCTACAAGCGAACGCGAAGTCGCCAAAGCGGTCTCTGCGAAGCAAGGCAAAGCTGCCGCAAAGCAGGGCGGCAAAACGAATAAAAAGGCTAAAAAATGAAAAATAAAGCTCAAATAGCGATTTTTAGCGTATTCGTGGCGCTGTTTTTTAACGCGTGCGCTCTAAGCGAGCCTGAAATTTATGACTACTCGGCGCTTCAGCAGGCTAAGCCGCGATCGATTTTGGTGCTAATGCCGACAAACGAAACGACCGAAGTGGACGCAAGTGCTGCCGTGCTTGCCAACGCGATCTATCCGCTAAGCGAAGCGGGGTATTATGTATTTGATCCAGCGCTCGTGCATGAGACCTTCAAAAATAACGGAATTTACGAGGCTAGCGACATCCAAAATGTCTCCGCGCACAAGCTAAGACAGATTTTCGGCGCAGACGCCGTGCTGTATCTGAACGTCGTCAAATACGGCACTTCGTATATGCTTATCAAAAGCACGAACGTGGTGGCGGTCAATGCCAAACTCGTGGATTTGCGAAGCGGCGCGATGCTCTGGGAGGGCTCGGCGCAGGTCAGCGACGACTCGGGCGGGGGCGGTAACAATCTCGTGGGTATGCTGATCTCCGCGGTTATTAAGCAGGTTAGTGATACGATCACCGATGCGGGATACAAGCTCTCTGCGAGCGCAGATGCGATGCTGCTGGGCCAAAACTGCAACAACTGCTTGCTCTACGGCCCGTATTCACCGCACTACGGACAAGATAGGCAGCTTGGCGGCGGCAAATAAATTTTAAAAAGGACGAAAATGAAACTAGCCGAGGCGCTGATACTGCGCGCCGACATACAAAAACGCATCGAGCAGCTAAAATCAAGGCTCGCGGACAACGCAAAGGTGCAAGAGGGCGAGAAGCCCAGCGAAGAGCCTAATGCGCTGCTAGCCGAGCTAGACGCGCTCACAAGCGAGCTTGAGCGGCTAATCGTTCGGATAAATTTAACCAACTGCACCGCAAAAGCGGACGGCAAGAGCTTAACCGAGCTAATCGCTAAGCGCGACATACTCACGCTAAAAGCGGGCGCGCTGCGTGCATTCGCGCAAGCTGCCGCGCAAAAGGTGGACGTTTATTCGCGCAGTGAGATTAAAATTTTAAGCACAGTCGACGTTGCGGCGCTGCAAAAGCAGGTGGACGAGCTAGCTAGACAGATCAGGCAGCTTGACACGACGCTGCAAGGCGCAAATTGGCAGACCGATCTGATCGAAAGCTAAAGCGTAAAATTTAGAAAAATTTCGGGTAAGTATCGCAAGAGGCGAGTACGAAACTCACCTGCGAAGCAGGTTTATGGCAGCGCTCGCGGAAACGGGCGCACCCCTTTTACGATTTATTTTCAGTAAATTTACAAGGGCAATGTAACTACGCAATGTAACTACCGCGTACTGATCTAGCGATACCGAGGGCGGGAACGGGGAAATTTAAAACGAAATTTTGATCTTAACGGCGCGGCTTGTGGCAAAATTTAGCGGCGATTTTGGCGGATTTGACGCTCAAATTTTGCGTTAAATTAAGGCGCGCTTGCTATTTTACATTTGACCCGTCTGGCGTCAAATTTTACAAAAATCATAAAATTTAGCCAAATTTAAAGGATGAAATTTGAAATTTAAAACCCTTGCGCTGGCGGCCGCGTTTTTCTTTGCGACCGGCATAAATGCGGAGCTTGCGACAGAAGCGAATTCCATAAATTTTAGAAAAACGAGCGGCACGGAGCTAAATCTCGCGGACGTAAAAGGCGCCAAATTTCAAGACGTGGGGTTTAAAAGTGCAGATACCGCAGCGCACGGCACAACCCCAAACTCATCGCAAAAAGCAACCCTCATCGACGAAGCGAAAAATTTCTACCGCGTGGACGAGCTGCTGTTTCGCAGCGCTCAGCTTGACGGGAGCGACGCCGCGAAGCTGCACGAGCTTGGCATCAAAAGCATCGTAAATCTGCGCCATTTTAGCAGAGGCGGCGACAAAAGGGCGTTTGGAAATCAATTTTGGCTCACAAACAAGCCGCTTCAAAGCTGGGAGATAAAGCCCGCGCAGATCGCGGACGTTTTGCGCACCATTCGCGAGCGCCAAAAGGAGGGCGCCGTGCTCGTGCACTGCTATCACGGAGCCGATCGCACGAGGCTTGTGGTGGCGATGTACCGCGTGATCTATCAGGGCTGGAGCCTGGACGCCGCGCGCAGCGAGATGATAGATGGCGGATACGGCTTTCACTCCATGTGGCAGGATATCGCGGGCTTTTTGACGCCGCAAAACGAAGCGCTCGTAAGAGCCGAGCTTGGAATTTAGACGAAATTTCGCCCGTTAGTCAGACGGCGGCGAAATTTGTAAATTTAATAATGACAAAGTGCCGTTTATAACGAAATTTTAGAATACGAGCTATGTATATTTTCTGGGGCGAGGCTCTGGATACACCAAAATGGGGGCGAAAAACGAACTGAAAAGCACGATATCATCGCGGTTTATCTCGGGATAGCACATCGAAAACGAATCATGGGCATGGTCTTTATAAAACAAATAATCGGCATTGTTGCCCTCATCCAAGAAAGCTAACGACAAATGGGACTGTCCTTCGGGCGAAATCTCCACGTTAGAACCATCAACATGATTCGCTTTCAGGAAATCAAGGATGTAAGTTCCCACACGATCATGCCCCACTTCGCCGATGAAATGGGCTGAAATTCCCGCTCTACCCAAAGAGATGATGGCATTAAAAGCCGATCCTCCGGGCACCGCATTCACAGGCTTATTGTCCTTAAAGATGATATCTAAGACGGTTTCTCCTATACCAATGACTTTACGCATACGTTATGATGACTGCTTGTTGGGTTGCAAATATAAGGGAATTCGGTAGAAAATACAAATTTTTAAGTAACTTTGCGCTATGAATTTATACAACACTTGCACCCTTAGTAATGGGCTAAGGATTATCCATCTACCCACCTCTTCACATGTTGTTTATTGCGGTTACGAGATCAATGTAGGCTCGCGCAACGAACGATTCCTACAATGTGGCTTGGCACATTTCTGTGAACATGCCACCTTTAAAGGTACGAAACGGCGGCGTGTTTGGGCCATCAGCAATGCTTTAGAGCGCGTGGGTGGCGATTTAAATGCGTTTACCAATAAAGAGGACACGGTGTTTCATGCGGCC
>NZ_CALIJF010000136.1 GCF_938018035.1 uncultured Campylobacter sp.
GGTCTCGATGTCCATGCCGCCCTCGCGCGAGCACATGACGAGGTAGCGGTGCTCGGCGCGGTCCAGGAGGAGGGCGACGTAGAGCTCGGAGGCGATCTCGGCGCCGTGCATATGCCGAAGCAATAGAATTTTTGCGGAGCGCGGTAAACTGTAATTTTGTGGAATTCTCGCTGCTTGCCGTGCGCATTGCCTCGGTGAAATTTCCGCGGTTTGCTGCAAACTTCGTCGCGCGTATTGCTGCGATGGAATTTTTATCTTTTGCTGCGCATATAATCGCGACGAAATTTCCGAGATTTGTTGCGTGCGCCGTTGCGACGAAATTTCTGCGAAGCGCCATATACACTGCTTTGACGCCGCCATACGACGCGCCGTCTGATTAAATTTATAGCTCGCGACGCAGTTAAATTTAAAATTTATCGCAACGCCTTGTCGTATGCATTTTGCCTGATAGGCTACTTGGTTCATCGCGCGGCTAAATTTAAACTCGTAACCCAAGCTTTGTTCTGCTGAAAATATGAAATTTGCAGTCCGCTGCGCGTAGCATTTCGGCTCGCCGCATCTGTCTTTATAGCGGAATTTTACGGTGTACTGCTGCGGTAAAATTTTTATAGCCCGTGACTTGCACCGTTTAGGCGGATTTTTTTTAGTTCGTTGCGTATGCCTCGGCAGCGTATTTTCGCAGTGCGCCTCATTGCAACGCGATTTGGGGACGTATGGCGCGTATTCTTTCGGCGTGCTTTTAAGATGCGCCGTTTGGCTGAGCTCATATTCGATAGCGTGGCTAAATTTAAAATCTTCACTATATCTGAGCTTGGCGGAGCGGCTAAATTTAAAGCTCGTCATTCGCGCCTTTGCAGCTCCGTGTAGCCCGGGATTTTGATCAAAATTGCTCGTCTTGCCGTGCCTGCTCATGCGATGAAATTTTGCTATTTTAACGTTCACGATTTTGCCTTAAAAAAGCTGCGATTTTGGCGGGATCTTTGACGCGCCAAAGATAGTCTAAAACCCCGTCGCTACTGCGCCATTCGCACTTGCCGGAGAGGATTTTAGCCAAAAATTCCACCGCGGTATCTAGCGGGATTTCGCCTCCCTTTTTAAAGCTTCGTAAAATTTCATTTTCGGCTCGCGATTTCGGATTTTGTGCCTCTATGCTCTGTGCCGTTGCGTCCGCAACGTGCGGCGAAATTTCGATCTGCACGTCATCTCCGCGCTGAAGCACCAAAAGTAGGGCGCAGGCAAAGTCACAGCGCTTCAGATAGTTGTTATTTGCCTCCTCAAAATAGCAGAGCAGGGCGATTTTATCGTTATCCGATTTGCATTCGCCGTTTTTGCCTGCTTCGTTCGCATCCTGTGCGGAGCCGGAATTTTCCGCGCTTTCTTTCAGCCTCGTAGCTGCGATTATTGCGCCGTTTTCGAGCGCACACGCTGCGGAGATCGTCGAAATTTCGGCATGGTTTTGCGTAAAAATCGCATTTTGCGCCGCGATCGCGTTGAGTACGCTGACGCAAAAGCTCGAAGGCGAGACGCTTTCGCTCATCGAGCCGAGCAGGTTAAAACAGCGGTTGATCTCGCCGAGACGCGAGCAAAAAACAAGCGGCATCTCTTCGTGCTTCGTCGCGGCATTATCGTC
>NZ_CALIJF010000137.1 GCF_938018035.1 uncultured Campylobacter sp.
GCGTGCTGAGCCTGGTTTTAAAAGGCGATAAAATTTGCATGAACGGCGCGTGCGACGACGAGCTCGTTTTCAATAAAAAATTCTTTGGCGCCGAGCATTACCGCGGACTTCTGGGCGAAATCCTAGACGGCAAGCCGATCTTTGGCGGCAGCGACGCAGGCGAGCGCCGTTGCCTAGTGCAAAACCTACAAAATGGCTCTATCGATTATAAGGTTTGCCGCGACAAGGACGGTGGCGGAAGATCTATAAGCTTCGCCGACGCAAAACGCGGCGTAAAAATCAAAATCCGCGAGCTGCAGTAAAATTTCGCGCTAGCCGCGAGCAATATTTGTAGCACGTGAAATTCAATTTCGTGGGCGGCGCGAGCAAATCGCGAACGAGTAAAATTTCGCGCGGTGCGTTCTTGTAAGTGCGCGGAAATAATGCGCTTCGGTCGCCGTTTCAAAACACGGCGCGAGAGATCAAAATTCCATTACTCGGCTGGGTAATTTTCAGCTTGCGCAAATGGCGCGGTTTTATTGGCGCTCTGCGCTGGCTCTTTGCGGCGAAATTTACCAAACAGCGCGTATGTGCGAAAGAAAAAACGCGCATTTAAATTTAAAAAGCCGCGCGCGGCCAGAGTTAATAAAATTTTGCCGCGCGCGGCGTAAAATAAAATTTAGGAGGTAAAATGAAGCGGATCGGAGCGCACGTGAGTGCTAGCGGCGGGGTTTCTAACGCGCCGCTAAACGCCGCAAAGATCGGGGCGGACGCGTTTGCGATGTTCGTCAAAAATCAGCGCAGATGGGACGCGCCGCCGCTTAGCGCGGAGGAGATCGCCGCATTTAAAGACGCGCTGAGGCAAAGCGGCATCAGCGCGGAGCATGTCTTGGTGCACGACAGCTACCTCATAAATTTGGGCCATCCGCGCGAGGCAGAGCGCGAGAAGTCCCTAAACGCCTTCGTGGACGAGATCCGCCGCTGCGAGGCGCTCGGGCTTAAACTTTTGAACTTTCATCCAGGCTCGCATCTAAATGAAATTTCAACTCAAGTGTGCCTGGATAATATCGCAGGATCGCTAAATTTCGCCATCGCAAACACCGCAGGCGTCAAGCTCGTGCTCGAAAACACCGCGGGCCAGGGCTCCAATCTCGGCTATGATTTCGCTCAGCTCGCTTACGTGATCGACAAAATTTCAAACAAAGATCGCATCGGCGTCTGTATCGATACCTGTCACGCGTTCGCCGCAGGATACGACCTCCGCAGCCCACAGGCCTACGAGCGCACAATGAGCGAGTTTGACCGCGCGATCGGCTATAAATTTTTAAGCGGCATGCACCTAAACGACACGAAAAACGAGCTTAGCGTGCGTAAGGATCGGCACGAGAGCCTCGGACGCGGATTTTTGGGGCTCGCGGCGTTTGAAAACATCATGAACGACCCGAACATCGATGAGATCCCGCTGATTTTAGAAACGATCGACGATAGCCTCTGGGCGGAGGAGATCACACTTTTGCGCAGTATGCAAGGGCGTCGTAAAGCCTAATCGGGCGCCTTTTGCGCCACGTAGAATTTATCTCATTTCGCTTTAAAGTGGCGCCAGCGATAAGAGCCTTATGCCGTGCAAATTTAACATCGTGGGATTTATCGCTTAAATTTTAACAAGCAAAAATAATGAGGAACTTCGCGCTAAAAATTCTGCGCCGTAAAAAGTCGCGAAATTCTACGACGAAAACACATCGTCATAGCAAAAGAGAAAAATTTTTATAGAAAAACACAGCGCCCCGGCAGAAATGAAAAATTTTACGCTGCATAATTAAAATTTTCAAGCAAGATTTTTAAAGCGATGCGGCGGCAAATTTTAAAATTCTATCGCTACGATATTTCAAGGCTCAGCGCCAGATTCGAAGCTCTAGGAATTTTAAAATTCTAAATTCCATATCAAAAAATTGGCGCGGAGCTTTATACGCGCGACTGCGTAAATTCCAATCTTGCAATTCTACTTTCGTCCGATCCGTGCAGAGGCGAAGCGCATAAGATTTCATAAATTCTAACTTAAAATTTTGCTGCGTGCCAATCTATGCTTTTAGCACGCATTTGCTTATGACAAATCTGCCTCTTTATTTTAGCGCTTTGCTTGCGCTAAAATCTATGCAGGATCCGTGTAAATTTACGTTAAATTCTGCCGCACATCGCCCGATTAATTTAAAATTCTATCGTCGCTTTAAATTTGCTTGCGTTTTAAATTTAAACGCGGCGGATTTTAATCCGCAGCCGACGCGTATTGTACCGACCGCGGCTCGGCGTGCTATTTTAGTAGCTCATACATATCACAGGATTCTTTATATATTTCCGACTCTCGCAAAATAAGATCGTCTTTGCATGTAT
>NZ_CALIJF010000138.1 GCF_938018035.1 uncultured Campylobacter sp.
TCGCCGCAGATTGCGCGGCGATGGAATTTTATTGCTCCGCCATAGAATTTATCTCGCATCCATATCGCGGCGGCACTGAATTTTATTTCGCGTCCATCTTATGGCGACGCGGAATTCTATTTCACTTCGGCGCGGCGGCAACGCAGAATTTTATCTCGCTTCGGCATGACGAAATATCCGCCCTGCGGCGACGCGGTCTGTTTAAATTTGACGCGGCTTGCGTCGCGCTGGAGCGTCCATTTAAATTCTGAGCGATTTGCTGCGCGCAGGTACTGCGAGCGGCGCCGCACTTTTTAAAATTTCGCTCTTAAATTTTAAAAAGCGTAAGTTCAGCTTTGAAATTTTACTTTTAAATTTTATTCGGCACTTCGCGCTTAAATTTAAAACGCAGATTACATATAATTTCATGGCTCGCATACGAAAGCTCGTCGTATAATCACACCGCTACAGCAGAAATATTTCCGCGCCAAGACGCGGTGCTATTCTATGCCGTATTCTGCTCGCCACGGCGCTATACCGCTGCCGTACTGCCCGTCTTGACGGCGCAAAATACAGCGCGCGGCGACACCCTCTTTGCGCTACGCTCGCTTACTGCGTCGCTATTTACGATATCCACTGCCGTCTTTTAGCGGCGCCGCAATGACACCGCGCGCCCGTTGCGGTCTCATTTTGCACCGCTTGCACCGTGCCGTTCTCCGCGCTGCTGTTTTTCCCGCACTGCGCCGATTTAGAATTTATCTTAAATTTTAAAAACGCTTCAATGCTGCGCGAAATCTAAATTTACTGCTTTAAAATTTCAACTTTGCGATTAAATTTAAAATTTAAGTCGCGTGGAAAATCTGCGATCAGCAAGCGGCGTAAATTTAAAATTTGATCGCAAAGCCGCGCCGCAAGAAAAATCTAAACATTGAAATTTCAAAACTAGCGCTATACAACAGCGCCTCGCGCAGAAACCGACAAAATCCAAAGCCTCGCCCGCACGCTTCGCCGCTAAATTTAAAAGGCGAAATTTCACGCTCAAATTCTGCGAGCATAAAATTTCAAAGCGCGATCGAGGCTTAAAATTTAGCCGCAAGCCGTGCAAACGAAGCGAATACCGACGCGGAATTCCGCGAGCATTAGTCAATCGTAGCCTGCTCCTCTTTTTGCTTGTAGCTTTCGATAAAATCGCCCACGCGCATATCGTCGTAGCCCTCGATGCCTACGCCGCACTCGAAGCCTTTGGCGACTTCCTTGGCGTCGTCTTTGAAGCGCTTGAGCGAGCTGACGTTGCCCTCGAAAACGATGACGCCCTCTCTAATGACGCGGATCTTCGCGCCGCGAGCGATGAGCCCGTCGGTAACCATACAGCCCGCGATCTGCCCGATCTTAGGCACGTTGATGACTTGGCGGATCTCGGCTTGACCCAAGACCTCCTCGCTGATGATCGGGCTCATAAGGCCGCTCAAAAGCGCCTTGATATCGTCGATGAGATTGTAGATGACGTTGTAGGTCTTAATCTGCGCGCCGCGCTCCTTGGCAAGCTCTTTGATCTCGCCCGTAGGACGGACGTTGAAGCCCAAGATTACGCAGTTTTCGCTAGCGCTTGCTAAGGCGATGTCGTTTTGCGTGATACCGCCGATGCCGCTGTGGATGATGTCGACCTTAACCTCGTCGTTACGAAGCTTCTCAAGGCTTGCTTTGATAGCTTCCAGCGAGCCCGCGACGTCGGCCTTGACAATCACCGGAAGGCTCTTTAGCGAGCCTTCGGCGATCTTGGCGCTTAGCTCGTCGATGGTGACCTTGGTCGATTTGCTAAGCTCTTTTTGGCGCTGATGCTCGTAAATTTTACTTGCGTACTCGCGCGCTTCCTTATCGCTTGAAACTCCGATCAGCGTCTCGCCCGCGCCCGGAACCTCGCTAAGGCCTATGATGACGCCGCATTCGCCCGGTAAAATTTGCTTTAGCGCCCTGCCCTTATCGTCGCTAAGCGCGCGCACCTTGCCATATGCGATACCCGCTACGACGGTGTCCCCTACGTGCAGAGTGCCGTTTTGCACGATGACGGTGGCAACCGCGCCGCGACCCTTCTGTAGGGAGCTTTCGATGATAGTCGCCTTAGCCTGCTTGCTAGGATCGGCTTTAAGCTCCAAAAGATCGGCTTGCAAAAGCAAGATCTCTAATAGATTTTCAATTCCGTCGCCCGTCTTTGCGGAGATCGGCACGAACTCGTAGCTGCCGCCCCACTCGGTAGGCATGATGTCAAGCTCTGCAAGCCCCGTTTTTACGAGATCGGGATTTGCGGAGGGTTTGTCCATTTTATTTATCGCGATGATGATCGGCACGTTTGCCGCCTTGGCGTGCGCTATAGCCTCCTTAGTCTGAGGCTTGACGCCGTCGTCTGCGGCCACTACGATGATTACGATATCGGTAACCTCGGCTCCGCGCGCTCTCATCGAAGTAAAGGCCTCGTGACCAGGAGTGTCGATGAAGGTGATCTTCCTGCCGTTTTTCTCGACCATATACGCGCCTACGTGCTGCGTGATGCCGCCCGCTTCTCCGCTTGCTACGCGAGAGTTGCGGATATAATCAAGCAGGCTTGTTTTGCCGTGATCGACGTGTCCCATAATGGTGATGACAGGCGCTCTAGCGATTAAATTTTCTTCGCCTTCGCTGTCCTCGTAGGCCTTGATGTAATCAAACTCCTGCGCCTCATCGATGATATTTACCTCAATGCCAAATTCGCTTGCTAAAATTTCTATCGCGTCCTCGTCCAAAAAGTCGTTTTTCGTCGTCATCATCCCAAGCGCAAATAACTTGCCAATGATCTCGCTAGGCTGCTTTTTGATCTTATCGGCGAACTCATAGACGCGAATCTCTTTTGGGATATTTACCGAGCTTACAATTTCGCTATCACGCTCGCGAGGGGCCTTTTTATGCTTTTTGCGACCGCCGCGACTTATGCCACCTTCGCTGCTAAAAATTTGATTTTGCGAGGCGCGATAAATATTGGGTTGGTT
>NZ_CALIJF010000139.1 GCF_938018035.1 uncultured Campylobacter sp.
AGCGAGTTTTTGATAAATTTTAATATAGATTTTCATTTAATTAAATTAATATATTATACCGATAAATTAGCATTAAAATTTCATAAAAATTTAATCGTGCTTTGAAATAAAACGGAGCGTAATATAATTTCAAAATTCTATTAAAATTATAAAACTTAGCTTAAAAAGCGTCTTTTGCGATAAGCGATAAATTTTACGCTAAAACGCCGCCATTACCGAAGTAAAAGCGTAAAATTTAACTATTCAATTTAATATGCGATATTTGCATATTGCTTAAATTTTGCTTAAAAAAATTCACTAATTTAAAATTTCTTTTATAATCTAGAAAGTATAATAGCCGTGCAAACCAAAATTCTTGAAAGGAATATTATGCAGTCCAGAGAAAAGATTGTCAAAACGACTTGTCCTTACTGCGGCACCGGCTGTGGTATCGATCTTATCGTAAAAGACGGCAGGATCGTAAACGCGCGCCCTACGCAGGCCCACCACGTAAATGACGGCGAGCTATGCTTAAAAGGGATGTTCGGCTGGGAGTTTGTAAACTCTCCAAAACGCCTTGCTAAACCTATGATCCGTAAGAAAAACGGAGTATTTGATAGAAGCGGTAAGCTTGAGGAGGTAAGCTTTGAAGAGGCTTATGATTTTGTAGCGTCTAAATTTAAAGAGACCGTCGCTAAATATGGTCCAAGCTCAATAATGGGTTTTAGCTCGGCGCGCTCAAATAACGAAGACAACTACGTTTTTCAGAAATTTTTCCGCGCTCAGGGCAGCAATAACGTCGATCACTGCGCCCGTCTTTGACACGCTCCTACAGTGGCAGGTCTTGCCAACACGCTAGGAAACGGAACGATGACGAACGATTTGGTCGAATTCGCTACCGATACGGACGTATTTTTACTCATCGGCACCAACACGAGCGAGTGTCACCCGATCATCGCTATGCAGATGCAGCGCGGGCTCCAGCGCGGCGCCAAGATGATCGTCGTAGATCCGAAGCGCACAGATATGGCGAAAAAAGCCGATATCTATCTGCAAATCCCAGTGGGCGCGAACATTAAGACGCTAAATACCATTATGAATGTTATCATTGCTGAAAATCTGCAAGATGACGAGTTTATCAAAAACTACGCTCACGGCTACGAGTATTTAAAAGAAGCGGTTAAGGACTTTACACCTGAGCGCTTCGAGCGCGAGACCGGCGTGAAAAAAGAGCTCGTAATCGAAGCTGCTAGAATGTATGCCAAAGCGGGTGCGGCGGCGATCTGCTACACGATGGGTATCACGCAGTTTAGCGACGGCACATCAAACGTCTTTTCGCTTTCAAATTTAGCTATTTTGACGGGAAATTTAGGTAAAAGAGGCGCAGGCGTAAATCCTTTGCGCGGTCAAAATAACGTCCAGGGCGCATGCGACATGGGCGCGCTACCTAACGTCATCCCGGCAGGTGCGGTAAATTCCGCTTATGCTCAGGAGCAGGCGCGCAGAGTATGGCACTTCGAGCTAAATCCAACTCCAGGCTTTAAGCTTACGATTGCTCCCGATAAGATGGATAGCGGCGAGCTGAAGCTGCTCTACGTTTACGGCGAGAACCCCGTAATGAGCGATCCTTGGACGGAGCACTTCGTGCATGCAACGCACCATTTGGATTGCTTTATCGTGCAGGATCTTTTCTTTACCGAGAGCGCACAGAAAGCCGATGTCGTACTGCCTGCTGCCGGCTGGGGCGAGAAGGATGGCACCTTTTTAAACACTTCCCGCCGCGTCCAGCGCACGCGCAAGGCAAGCGAGCCGGCTCCTGGCGTAGAGCCTGATTGGAAGGTTGTTTGCAATATCGCACAAAGAATGGGACTTGAAGGGTTTGATTTTTTAAGCGCGGAAGAAATTTGGAACGAAGTGCGTGCATTAATGCCTAAATTTTTCGGCGGTATTAGCTACTATAGGCTAGATAAGCTAGGCGGCATCAGCTGGCCATGTCCTGATGAAGATCATCCGGGCACACCGGTTCTTTATGCAGATCATAAATCAATGCTGCCTGATGGTAAATTTAGAATGGTGCCGGTGCTTTACGTGGATGATAAAGAGGAGCGTGCTAAGGCGGAGGCGGATTTTAGAGCCAAGATGAAAATCCCGGATGATTATCCGGTGGGAAGCGGCGCGCTTAGCGAAATACCGGATGAAATTTATCCGTGCTTATTTACGACCGGGCGTAAGGTTTATCACTACCATACTGGCACGATGACGAGAGAGTGTCGCGCGTTAGAGTACGGCGCGGGCGCAGAAGGCGCGCTCATCGAGGTAAGCCCCGATATTGCACGCGAACGCGAGCTTACCGAAGGCTGCTACGCGCTCGTTAAAAATAAGCGCGGTCAGATCGCCGCGAAGCTTCGCATAAATCCGGATCTGAAAGAGGGCACGATATTTACGACCTTCCATTACAGCGAGGCCGACGGCAACGAGCTCGTGCATGCGGGCGATCTGGATCCGCTATCGGGCATCCCGCCTCTAAAAATGACGATCGCAAATATCAGAAAGCTTAGCGAGAGCGAGTTTATCGAGTTCAGAAGACAAAACGAGATGTCGATGCACTCTGAAAAACCTTATCTATCGCCGGTGCATAGGTAGTTTGGGCGGCAAGCTCCGCCCGCTTTACATAGATGAAATTTCATCGCGGCTGCAGGTAGCGGCAAAATTTGATGAAATTTCATCTCTGTGGGCGCTTCATAGCCGCTTGCAATTTGCAAGCGGCTCGTGGATTTTCCACGCGATTTTTTAAATACAAAACTGCGAGCGATTTAAATTTACGCACGCCGCTTCGGCTTTACTTCGGCGAATTAAGGCTATTTAAGCAAAATTTCACTACGATACGGGCGAAATTAAAATAAGGAAGGTCTATGGAGCCGATTTATAGGGCGGAGATAGTTAAATTTAAAGGGGATGAAAGAAGGATCGTAAGCGATATCTTGGTGCGCGAGATCAAGCTTGAAATTTTACTAAACGGCAAGCGTTTCGGTGCGCTTATGGCGACTCCGAGCGATTTAAAGGCGCTTGCGGTAGGATATTTGATGAGCGAAAATTTGATCTCGGATCCAAGCGGTATAAAAAGCATCGAGCTCGCGCCG
>NZ_CALIJF010000140.1 GCF_938018035.1 uncultured Campylobacter sp.
CGTTTAGCCGCTCAAGTCCCAAGGCCTTGATGTGCTGCAGCGCTTTTTGCGCTTCTGGCTCAAAAACCACCTCGCTCGCGCCGTATGGTTTAAATTTTACTTCGCGGTGGCGGGCTATCCGCATTCAAAAAGCAGCGCTCATTGCATGATAAAATTTCGCCGCCTCGCGACAGTTGCCAAACGACACATAAATTTAAAATTTACAAAACGCAAAATTTCAAAATTTCGCGCAGAGCTGTATCTCTACGCGGCGCGGCGCCAAATTTCCACGCAGAAGCAACCCTCGCAGAAACGGTATATCAAGCGGTAGCCCGCTTGTCGTGCACTCTTTCGTATCACGCGCAGCACGAAGCCGTGTGCGATCACTGCTGTGTCGGCTTCTAGCAGCGACGGCGCCAGATCAAGCGCGCGCTGACGCTCCTTTTTCGCACTTGCGTCACTAGGGTTCATGCCGCACAGCCACAGCAGGCGCGAGAGCACGAGCCAGCAATCAAACGGCATTTTTATTAGCGGCACGGGAAATATTCGCAGATTAAACTCGCGCAAAGCCTCCAAATACTCTATGTCTCGCTGCGGAAATAGCTTTTGTGCCGTAAGCGCGGCGCGCGGCAGAGGCGACGAACATACTCGGCTTATGCGAGTGAGCTTTTTGTATGCGGCGCTGCTTTTAAATTTATAGGTTTCATACAGAGCTAAGCTTTGCGTAGTATCATACAGGATCGCGCGGCAAGCGGCTTCTGCAGCGTCGCACACGCCGCGATCGATCAGCGGCGTAACGTGGCGGATCAGCGCTAGCGTCATTATATTGCCTCCTAAAATACGAGCCCGCTAAGAGCTTGCGTCGTTATGTTTCCGCTCCTACAGGATACTTGATGTTTAGATTTGCGCTATTTATGCGAAATCGCTATGGTTCTTGCACTGTAGCCACGGCTAGCGCGAGAGTCTGCTTCAAAGCATAGATTTTCGCGGCTATTTAAGCCTTTCGTAGCTTTCGCATGAGCTTTTCCATATCTGCTCATGCTCCGCTACCGAGCTCATAAATCTATCCTTGCTGCCCAGCTCGCAGGCCTTTTTGTAGTACTGCGCGGCTTTTGCATTATCTGCGCCCTCGTAAAGACGCGCTAAATTTAAGCACGCAGCCCAGCTATCCGCGATATCCATATCGCAACCGCGCACATAGTAACCTACGCCCTTTATAGCGTCTTTGCGCACGCCTCTGCCTTTGATATACGCAGAGCCCGCGTTACTGCAGCCTATCGCGTGCCCGTCATCGCAGGCTTTGTCGAACAGCTCCGCCGCCTTCGCCTCATCGCGCGGCATCCCCTCTCCGCTTTGATACAAAATGCCTAAATTTACGCACGACTCCACATCGCCGCCTTTGCAAGCTTTGACGTATAACGGCGCAGCCTTTAGCAGATCTTGCGGCACGCCCCAGCCATAATTATAAATCTGCGCCAAGGCCCCGCACAACTTCATATCGCCCTTATCGCAGGATTTCGTAGCCCTACTTATATCGTCTGCGGTGGCTACGAAATCAGCTAGCGCGAAATTTGCGGCAAGCGCCGCGGTGAGCGCTAAAATTAAAATTTTATTTTTCATTTTCATCCTTTTTGGTTTTTTAAGATCGCCCGCCAAGCCTAAGGCGCGGATTTATCGTTAAGGCGCAGTTTGATCGCTAGAGTTCGGGTTCGTTCTCGCCTGCTCTTTGCTTTTTAGAGCCTCGTAAATTTCATCGACGCTGCTTAAATTTTGATCCAAAACCTCCCTCGCCTTTTTTAGAGTGCGTGCGCCAAAAATCCCATCCTGCTTCACTCCGATGCTTTTTTGGATATATAAAATTTTATCCTTTTGCATCGCAGCGGAATCCTTAGTCGCCCCGGAGATGGAATTTGAAGCAGGGCTTTCAGAGCCGCTAGAGCTTGCACTCGTAGAATTTTCGTCTACAGAATTTACGCCATCACTCGCGGAAGCGGAATTTTCGTCCTCAAAAAATGTAGGCATCCACCCTTGCAGTAGCCCTGTTGCGCCGGTTTTCGGCACGTAGCCCGTATTTGCCGCGCCTCCGTAGATTGCGCTAGCCAAAACGGCGCAGAGCAGAGCTTTGCAAAAGCGAGCAAACGCCCCGCCGCGCCTGCCGCAGCGATACTCTCGCGGAATTTTACGAGCTTTTACAGCGCACCGCACTACGCTTGCCAGCCACAGCGCCACACCGCCTAACAGCCCCGCAGCAGCGATTGCCACGCCGCACGCAAACGCCCAAAAATAATGCTCCGCAAAGATCATCTCGAAGCAGCCCTCGCACGCCAGCGCAGCCGCCGCGATGAGCGCGCCTCCGCCTACGTACCACACTACGCGGTCATAGCGTGGGCTTAGCACGCCAAGCGCCCCAGCCATCGCTCCGCCCAAATCACGAGCGCATTGCTGCGAAATAAAGCCCTCACAAACTCGCATAATCGCTGCGGCAAAACTCTGCGCGCAATCCTCGCGCAAAGAACGCGGGAAAAATAATTTCTTTAATCGTGCAAAGGGCGAAATTTTAGAATTTGACGCGGCAGGGCTTTGCGTATTCGCGCGATTTTTAAATTTTGCAGCGGCGAGATTTTTGGAATTTGCAGAATTTATCGCAGCGGAGTCTATGGAATTTGCGGAATTTTCAGCACCCAAGGCGCTTAAATCTCGGTAATCTCGCTCGCCGCGTAATTCGTAAAGACCCTCCGCGGCGCGATCAGAAGTGTCGCTTAAGCCCTCTTGCAAGTCTGCAAAATTAGATCCATTCTGCGCGCGAGCTTCGCTGCTTTGCTGCCTAGCCTCAAAATCGCCGGCAGAATTCTCTCCACCTTCCAAAAGATCCGCCCCTGCAAATTTTATGCCACCGCTCACTCCTCCTGCGAACCTGCCTTGCTCTCCGCGCAACCCCAGGCGATTATCTTCCGCGCCCATAGAATTTGCCGAAGCGCTAGCAAATTTCGTACCCGCAAATTTTACGCTCGCGCCGCCCTTGAGATTTTCTTTGCGCGAAGCGTCTTTTGCAAGGCTCAAAGCGTCGCGATCAGCCGCGCTGCGGGCAAAATTTGCAAAGTTAAAATGTCCATCCGCGCCGCGCAACTGATCAATATTTAGCGTCTCGCCGCGCAACTTAGCACTAGCTAGACGCATCGCCACATCCAGTGCAGGCTTTGCGCGAAATAGCGCAAAAAGGCTTTGCGCATCGCCCCACCCTAGCCTGGCGGGCGCGCTGCGTGCCGCCGCAAGCTCCGACGCAAAAATTTCGTCAAAAAAGCTAGGTCTTACGAATGTCGCGCCACCGAAGCACGCCGCATCGTAAG
>NZ_CALIJF010000141.1 GCF_938018035.1 uncultured Campylobacter sp.
ACCGCTCATAAAAGCTCCTTGAATGGATTTAATTTGCCCGCAAGCGGTTTAAGCTAAGCCGTTTGCGCTTCAAATTTAATGCGGTAATTTTAGCGAAATTTTAATATAAAGCAAGAATGGCGGCGCTAAATTCATGAAAATTTATGATTTATGCAGTAATGAAGGAATAGCTAGCGGAGTTTATCGGTTGGAATTTATCGGTTGGAATTTATCGGTGCCGCGCGGCGAGAGGCGGTTTAAATTTTAAAACTTGCAGCGTTTGGCTTGACACACGTTGCGCGGCGGCGGAAATTTTATCTGCCGTCGTGGCGCAGCAATGGGGGGTGCGCTTGCACTTTATGCGCAGGTTTGGCAGCTTCAGGGCGTGAGCGACGCGTAGGGCTTTGCGGCGCTTGCTGCTGCGGCAGCGGTGGGGATAGGGCAGTAGTGGCGGGACTTTTGATATACAATCAGCGATGATAGAATTTTTGATCGTAATACTTGCAGCGGCGATAAAATTTTAATTGAATAGGTATCGGCGGCGGTTGAATTTTATTAAAACTATATGAGGCGGCGGCGAAATTTTGATTTTAGCGGCGCCAGAGGAGCTTTTTTTAAAGATCAAATTTTAATCAAAGGCAAAAGCGGCGTCGGTGGAGCTTCGATCAAAACGGCGCATAGCGGCTCGGATAAAAACCGGCGGCAATGTCTGATCTTTAAAATTTTGATCCAGAACACTCGGGATGCGAGAATTTCTAGCGATAATCTTAGCTCGCCCGAGTTAAAATTTTGATCGAGAGTATCTGGCGATAGAATTTCATTCAAAGCTAGCAATGACGAAATTTTACGGCTTCGAAAACGGCAGTAATTTTACTATTTGAAGGTAACGGGGAATGGGGGTGCAGCTTTTTATATGATTTTTCTGCGAGCCTGCCGTGATCCTTTACAATTTTTTAAAATTCCAGACGGTATTTGCGCGGTTTATATGTGACGAAATTTTACGGTTCGGTAAATTTATAGAGCAATTTAAATTTACAAAGTCGCTTAAATTTATAAACTACTGCGCCTCTTTTTGAGCGCTCTTTGCGCGCATAAATTTAATCGGCAGTTCTATCTAATCCGCAAAATTTTAGTTTTTGAAATTTTATATATTTTCGAGCTTGCGTTTTGGCTGAAATTTTGATCCACGACCTCGTCCGCCGCAGCTTTCGCCCACTCTTCGTCGAAGTTTTGTCCGTTTAAATTTGCGCTGCTAGAGTAAAGCCAGTCAAATTGCCTCAAAAACTCCTCGTGGGCGCACCCTTTTACGACGCGCACGGCGGTACCGTTCGGATACAAAAAGGTAGTTTTCCTCGCGCGGCGCACTAAATTTTTAAATTTAGCGGGCACGCGAGCGAGATTTTTTAGCTTGCTAAGCTTTGCCGTCGTTATAAGGCATGGCTTGTTAAGCGGGCGGCGTTTGAGTGCGTTTATCTCGCGAAAATCCTTACTCAAAAATCCCGCCGTCGTATCGGTCTGCGCCAAATAGATCATCTCTCCTCCAAATTTACGCCTTTTTCCTATCTTTAGCCAGCAAAAATATGCACGAGATAATGAGCGTAAAGCCCGCAAAATCAAGGAACACGAACTCCGTCCCCAGCCAAAAATAGGCAAACGCCGCCGCGCTCACCGGCTCGATGCACGCTATCATGCTCGCCCTGCTTGCGCCTATTATCTTTAGCCCCGTCATGTAAAAGCTAAACGCGCATATCGTGCCTAAAATCACCACCGCGACAAGCGCCGCAAAGCCGTCTGCGTCGCTCACGCCGCCCAGCTGCCAAACCCGCGTGTAAAGCGCGAGCGCGCCGCCGCCGATGACCATGCCCCAGCCTAAATTTAACGCGACGGGGTATTTTTGATTTAGCTTAGTCGGGATGAGGCTGTAGATCACGACGCCAAGCGCGCTAATGAGGCACCAAACCAGCGCCTCTGCGCTGATAACGAGCGAGCCAAGATCGCCGTGAGTGGCGAGCAACACGACGCCCAGCACCGCGAAAATGAGCGCGATGAGCTCGACCTTTTTAGGCGCGCGCCGCTGTAAAAAGCAAACGACGGCGAGGATGAGCGCGGGCGCGGAGTACTGGATCACGGTCGCGACGGCGGCGTTTGAGAGCTCGACACCGCAAAAGTACGAATACTGTGTCATCATAAGCCCAAAAAACGCGTAGATGAGCAGCTGCGGCAAAAGCACGCGATCTTTTAGCGGAGCGAGGGCTAGGCGCGGCGAGCGAGCGATGTAATACGCTACCATCGCAAGCCCGGCGAGGCCTAGGCGGTAGGGCACGAGCCAGTCGGCGCTGACGCCCTTTTGCGTGAACAGATACTGCCCGCAAACACTGCTAAATCCCCATAATACGCCGCCAAGAAGCGTGACGAAAACGCCAAAAAATTCGCTCTGTGATCTCATTTGCCGCCTTAAATTTAAAGCCAAAGTATACAAGCTTATGCTTAAGCTGGGGTTAAATTGAGGGCTTCGGCGTAGTATATCGGACTATATTTGCAACTAGTAAAATTTTGTAAATTTTAAAATTTAAACCGTACAAAGAGATAGCAAAATTTTACTCTGCTATAAAAATTTAATAAAACTGCGCGAGAATAGTGTAACTTTGATTTAAGAATCCGTTTTTTTCAACTCTCTTAAATTGTAAATCAAATTTAACTTAGCATTAGCGGCTTATGCAGCAAATTCGGCTTTGCGTTACGTGGCGGCTTCGTAGTTTGCCTAAGCTATATTAAATCGCCGCGAGGCCAAATTTAGCCCAAAAATGGCTAAATTTTCCTAATCGGGAGCCTGATTATCGTTTTGCATTTTTGCGGCACCGTTTTTCTGGGGTCGCTTAGATAGATTTCGTGATGCGCTCTTTGCTCGCTAAAGTCCTTTGCGTAGCCATTCGCGATGATAAACTCGTCTATTTTGGCTACGCTTTGCGGCTCATCATCAAAGCTGCCCACATGTAAAATTTGCGCGCAAAGCCCCTCATCTATCCTCAAAAACTCCGCCGCACTGCAGTCTAGCTTCTTTTTCCAAGTAGCCTGCTGCACTGCCCAGTCGAAATTTTCTCGCGTGATAAAATCGGGCAGTCTAATCGCGCTAATCCAGCTAAAATCGCTCTTTCTAGCGTAGTCTGCAGCGCCGCAAGCCGAGCCGCTTTGTCGCCAAAACCCCTCTAGGGGTGGCACGACGTACTCAAAAAAGCCATCGATCTTATAATCAGTTTTGTAGCTCATTTTTAGCGCGTAACTCACGGCGTAAAGCACCTCTATTGCGTGTTGATACGCGCCGCCTGATTCGTTCGGGTCGCCTTCGCCGCGGACGCAGACGAAATTCGCAGGCGGAACGGTTAAAATTTGCGGCGTCTGCTTTGGCGCGTAAAGCTGTCTAAACTCTTTTTTAAAATCAAGCATTTTATTCCTTTTGTGAGGTAAATTTCATAAAATTTTGCGCTAGAAGCGAAGCTGAAATTTTAAATGGTTGTAAAATTTTACAGCATTACGCGATCGCGCGTATGCGAAATTCTACGAAATTTTACGTTCATCGTAACTACTGCGAGAAATTTTGCCGCAAGCGCGTCAATGCGTCGCTACGCAATAAAATTTCACGCCACCCTCAAACAGGATATGAAATTTACTGCAAGTATTTGAAAAATTTTAATACATGCAGATAGATTTTATGCAGGCAAAATTTCACACGGGCGAAATTTCACGCCGCTATAAATATTTTAAAATTCTGCCGAAGCGCGCGGCTAAAGCGGCG
>NZ_CALIJF010000142.1 GCF_938018035.1 uncultured Campylobacter sp.
CATTTTCGCAGAGCTTTTACGCGAAATTTTGGTGAAAGGATTTTAACTAAAATTCCATAAATTTTAAGACGGAATTTTAAAATTTCATCGCAAAATTCTAAGATACGCGTAAATTCTTAGCGGGCGCAAGAAAAATTAAAATTTTTTGCTAAAATTTTGCGAAATTTACACGAGCAGGATCGAAAATGAAACTTCCCAAACAGCTTTTAGATCGTTACGCCGCGGAGCGCCAAAGCGCAGGCGAGGCGCAGCGGACGGCGAATGAGATCGCCTTTACGCCGGTGGTCTTTCAAGTCTCGCGACTGATGAAAAAATTTGGAATTTTAAGCGCACTTAATGAGGCGCGGGACGGGCTAAGCATAAGCGAGATCGTGAAGAAGCTCTCGCTTAGTGAATACGCCGTAAAGCTGCTTTTGGAAAGCTCGCTTAGCATCGGCACGGTGCTGCTGTGCGGCGAGAAATTTCGGCTCAGTAAGGCGGGATATTTTCTACTCACCGACGAGATGGTGGACGTTGATATGAACTTCATCCACGACGTGTGCTACGAGGGGCTATTTAGGCTCGAAGAGACGCTAAAATCGGGCAAACCCGAGGGGCTAAAGGTTTTTGGGCAGTGGGCTACGATCTACGAGGCGCTTTCGCATCTGCCGCCGCACGTGCGCAAAAGCTGGCTCGCGTTTGATCATTTTTATTCGGATTTGGCGTTTGAGCCTGCGCTAAAGATCATTTTCTCGCGCAAGACGGATAAAATTTTAGACGTAGGCGGCAACACGGGGCGCTTTGCTAAGCGGTGCATAGGCTACGACGAAAATGTGCGCGTCACGATAATGGATCTTGCGGGGCAAATTTCGATGATGAAAGACGCCGTCGCAGGCGCGCAGGGCGCAGAGCGCATAGACGGGCTTGCGGCCGATCTGCTAGATCCCGCTACGCGCTTTCCGCGCGACTTTGACGCGATCTGGCTCAGTCAGTTTTTGGACTGCTTTGCAGAGGAGCAGATCGTAAGCATCCTCGCGCGCGGCGGAGTCGATGAGCGAGCAGGCGCGGCTTTATATTTTGGAGCCGTTTTGGGACAGGCAGCGCTACGAAACCGCCGCGTATAGCATGACGCAGATCAGCGTGTATTTCGCCGCGATGGCAAACGGCAATAGCAAAATTTATCACTCGGACGATATGATTAAATTTGCGCAGCGCGCAGGGCTTAAAATTTCGCAAATTCACGACGGACTCGGCGTCGGACACACGCTGCTGTGCTGCGAAAGGGCGCAATGATGGACGCGCGAAGCTTAAGCGCGTGGCTAAATAAGCCGATTAAAATTTTACTAGTGCTTTTTGGAATCGGAATTTTGGCAAATGTGGCGATGGAATTTTATGCGGAGAAAAAACGCGGCGAGCTAGAGCGAAATTTCTGCGAAAGCAAACAGGTGCGAGATGCGCTAGCGCGGATAAACGAGGGCGCGCCGCGCAGGATCGACGATGCTACGATTTTAAAAGGCGCCGCATGCGAAGAGGGTAGCTTCATATACGATTACGCGCTAAATAGCTCGTCAAATTTAGACCTTAGCGCGCTGGATGCGGGCGATGCGGAAATTTTAAAAGAGATGCTGTTCGCCAAGGCGAAGGCCGGCTTTTGCAGCACGGAATTCTCGCAACGCCTGTGGGAGCTTGGTAAAACGATGGTGCTAAATTACGAGATAGAGGGCTTGCCGCCGATACAGCTAAAGCTTGATAAAAATAGCTGCGAACGGTGAATTTTAAAACCCAAGCGAGGCATTTGATTAGCCGCGTTTTGTGTGGCGGTGCATTGGCGGCTGGCACCTCTGTAAGCTTGTGAGTAAGCTCATGCTTTACGCAGAATTTTATGCGAGCAGGTCGCGAACGAAATTTAGCAAAATTTCATCGCAGCAGGTGCAGCGTAGTAATAAATCCTAAAATTTTGACTCAAAATCTACGATGCTGTTTCAAATAAAATTCCGTAACTTATAGAATTTCGCGCGAAAGCTTTACGCGGTGTTTGCGCTGCTACATAGATATAATTCCGCGTGAAATAGTGAAATTTTAATGAAAAACGCCACTGGCAGAACCTGACGCATTAGATCGCGGCTTAAAAGACTCGGGGCGCGTTTAGCGCTTTGTGACGGCGAAATACACGCTGATATGCGTCATGCTATACGCGGCGGCGCGGTAAAAGTCAAGCAAAGATTTTAGCATGTTGCTTTTGCATAGGCAAAATCAAAAGCGAAGCGGATAAATTTTAAACGGATGCTGCGCGGGCGAGCAGGCAAAGGCTCACGCCGCGCTAAATTTTAAATCTCGCGAAAGCCCTACTTGCAGTCGCTAGGCTTAAATTCTACCCTTATAAATTCTTCGCCACTTTTTATCTTATAGCTCCATATCGCGCTGTTTATTAGCGGATGCATTACCTTCATCTGATTGCAAAAAATTTGCTTATTTTGGCTATCTATGACATTTTGTATCACGGTTTTTTGATCATTTCCGACACTGTCAAATTTCATCCCCATGCCGTCATTTAGCTAGTAGTTGTAGATAAAGCTGCCATCCTTGCACTCAGCGCCAGTTAACGTGGTAATCTCGTCGACTCGCATCGGCGCACTCTTATTGATACCTTCCACGGCCGCTTTGAGTTGGACATTATCGCAGCTTGGTGCCGCAAAAAGTGCCGCGAAAGCAAACGGAAGCAATAAAAACTTTTTCATAATTCTCTCCTTAAAAAATTTAGTAATGATATAAAAATTAATATTAATCGGTGCTTTAAATTTAGGGCGAATTTTTAGTGCCGCGAGCATAGAATTTTATGCAAGTACAGCAGCGAACGCGAAAAGTTTATTTGCGGAGCTTAGCCCTAAAAAATGGAATTAGGCAGTATGCCAAGGTGCGGAATTTATCGGCTCGCCGCACTTAAATATGGGCTGCCAAGTTAATTTCATAACGCGATTTTTGCGGAATTTACGCAACTTGTGGGATTAAATTTGATGCCTAGAGTGCTGGCAAACTCGATATCAAAATCTAATGCCCCAAATGAGTAAATACCGCAAGAAAGCGCGTCTATGAGAGTTTTAAAGCCATGTTAATTATATCGCTCGATAAAGCTTAGGCGCGACGATCCGCAAGCGCGTGCCGTAAGATCGCCGCGACAAATTTTACCACAAGACGGCAGGCAAAAATAATCGACCAGATGTCGCTTACCACGCACAAAGGCGTAAGCGCGATTAATTATCGTTGATTACGTCCAAAATCTCTCTGGCGTGCACGGCGTAATCATTCGCCATCGATTTTTGAAAGATCCCGCCGATCTGCGCGTATGAGCCCTGACCGCCGCCGAAGAATTCCTCCTCGCCGAAGTTGCGCTCGTTTACGGCGATATTTTGGTTGTAGATCGGCTTTCCGTTTTTAAACATTTTTAGACGTAGATTGTAGCGCACGTAGGGCTTTGCTGAAACGTCGATGCCGTCGGAGCTGTAAAAGCCAAAGCCGAATGAGCTAAGCTCGGGTGCGATGACGAGCCCTTTGCCTTGCAACGCTTTTTCGTCGTCGGTGACGCTCACGCGCCTTAGGTAGGTGCCAAAGAAGCGCTTTGCCTCGCCTGCGACGAACTCGCCGACATCGATTTTAAGCTCATCGTCTCTGCCTAGCTTCGAGCTTGCGGCGTAGCTTTTCGTCCCCATTAGCTCGCTAGGGATATAAATGAGCGCGCTTTGCATGGCGTTAGTCGCGCTTATAGTGTCATCAAACGGCGCTACGTCGGCGTTTTGATTAAACTGCGCTTCATATGCGCAACCGCTAAATAGCGCGCAAACTATTGCGGCTAGAAAGAAATTTTTCATTGTTTGCTCCGTGTAAAAATTTTTGTAATTCTACCCCGCGGGTCTAAATTTTACGCTGAAACGGGCGTAATCGCTCTTTAATCCAAGCTAAAAAATCGCCTAAGCTTTCGCTTAAACGTGTCTTTTGGAATTTGCGTATCTCCGAAATCATCGCTCCAAATTTCATTTTTATCGGTAAACAGGCCTTTATTTTGCGCCTGCGGCATAAAGACCACTTTATCTGTAATTTGGACGCCTTTTTGCTTAAAATACTCTAGTATCTCATCCAGATCTCGCCTAGAATATATATTTATAAGGAAGTAATTCCTATTTTTGAACCTTAACACGATATTTTTGCGGATTAAACCCAAAGGCTCGCCCGCTCTTATCAGCATATAAATTTTAAACGGCAAGATGAATAATATGAAATTTATCGTATGATATAAAAACAATACAGCCTTTCCTATGTGTACCCCTATGGACGACTTTTTATACAGCTCGTATGGCGAAAAATAGTGAAATCTTCCGTAGCTATTGTATAACTCAGATATAATGCAAAAGCTTATTTTATCGATATCGCAGGCATTGCAAATTTTTATTATTTCCTCTTTCTTGACAAAATAAAAATCATTCAACGCCTGATTTAGCGATCCAGGCTTATCGTCGAAAGCGTTTATATAGCTGATTTTATTATTTTCCAATAAAAAATACGCGGGACTGCCCTTTCTTTTAATAGGCCAAAGTAATGTAGCCGGCAACAATAAAAAGACCACTACGATAAACATAACTAAATCGGCACTAAAATGCGTGTAAAATTTCAAGTTTAACGGAGCAACTTCTAGATTGAATATTTTATATAGGCAACCGAGTGAAAGAAAAAGAACGATATTGTTTTGAAAGTAAACCGCTCTGTCTATAATTTTGATCGGCCCTTTGTCATGGTCTCGCATAAAATTCCTTTTCGGTATGGTTTTTGTATTTTATCACCGCCTCGCTTTCGGCGCGTTTAAGAGCGCAGGATATTTGCAGAGGCGCTTGCGGCGAGGCGAGTTGCTACGAGCGGCGATCATCCTCGTTAAGCGGACGTACAATGTGGATCTTTGCGACTAATTATGGGGCTTTTCAGACACAGAGCGAGCTTGTCTGCGACTACTTAGAGGGCTACTGCGAGTACTGAGCGATCTCATCTGCGACTGCCGTGAGTGGAATTTGCTCGAAACCCAACCCCAATCTCGCCGCGAAATACTCGCGCAGCATCCGCCTTTGCGCTTCGTTTACGTTTAGCCTTATCCAGGCTACCCCACGGGTCTAAATTTTACGCTGAAAACCAAAAAATTTCACGCTTTAATGTCGTAGCTGAAATTTTTCAAAAAATATATACGTAAAGCTTCGCGCTCGG
>NZ_CALIJF010000143.1 GCF_938018035.1 uncultured Campylobacter sp.
AGGTTGAATGACCGTTCATGTACTTGCCGAACGCGGAGCGGTTCTGCCCGTAGTCGAAGGAAACGGCGGTCTTCTTGCCGATCTGCCACTTGGCGCCGACGCCGATGACGTTCGCGAGTTGGTCGAACGTATGCTCATCGTTGCCCGTGCCGTTCGCAGCGAGAATCGTATGGCTCTTATCGCCGACGGAGCGCAGATACCATGCCGTCACGCCAAGATTCGGCGCAAGCTCTTTTCTGACCTGCAGGTAGAACGCCTTGTCGATCGGCGGGATATCGTCCTTTTCAAGGACGATGCCCGTCGTCTTGATGAGGTTGCCGACGACATTGCCCAAAGAAGCGCGAGGCAGCTTGTTGCCGGATTCAGCATCCGATACGATCTTATCAAGAATCTCAAGATACATGTAAGCCATCTCACTCATATTGGTTAAGCCGTAGTTGTTTTTTGCATCTGCAGAAGGCTTGAGCTAAAATTTTCATTGAGACCTCTTTCGATATATTCGACATTTAGTCTCGCCATATTAGCCGAACTTATCTGATCTTTATTAAAAGAAAAGGCTGTTAAAAATGCATACTCTCCAAACTGCCTGCCTCCGGGATCGGCTATCACTTTTACGTCGGCATAATATCTGATCAAATACCCGTAGTCCCACCACGAAACGACATAATCCTCTCTGTCTGCTTTATTTTTTAGCTCGACAAGCGGAGCTACGGCATCCCTCATAAGCACTGGCGCGACACGAAATTTATAGATATAATCTAGGCTTGGTAGCAGCGCCAAACAAGTAAGCACGATTAACATAGAATTTTTAAGCCAAGCTCGGATATCAAAATAATTTAAAGTAAAATATAGAAAATAAGCAAAGCCGAAAGCTACCATCGGCGTGATATACATCGTAAATCTAACTCCGCCGAAAAATGCCAAAAATCCAAGTAATAGCATCGGCAAAGCCAAAATAAACGAGCGGAATTTAATAAACATAAAAATTAAGCCCGCCATAGCGCATATAAATATAAAAATATCGCCGCTAGAATACAATATAAATTTGGCAAAACCGGCGTTCGCCACCTCATTGACCGTATTTCTAACACCATAGAAATAAAGAGTTTCTGATGTTTGACCGACATCTTTTTCTATATAAATTCTAAGCTGAGATATAATAGGCGTAAGCCCACCGAAATATATAAATAAAACAACTACTAAGGCGCCCAATATCCAAAGAATTTTCCTGTTTTGAGAGCTTGGAATTTTTATCATTAAAAAATATAATGACGCGATAAGCACGATTCTCAGCAATAAAATATAATTTACTATTATCGTATAGTCGCCATAGTATGTATTAAAATTTATCACCGCCACCACCATAAGGATCGCAGCTTTGTAATTTATCTCATTTCGTCTATCAAATATCAAAGTGTAAAATAAAAATATGCCCATTATGGCTAAATTTAACGAATACGAGCTGGGATACCACCAGCTATAAAATGCCATAAAGATGGCGGGCAAGATTAAATTTTGCTGCGAACCGTTTTGTATAAGCCTGATGAGAGCCCAGATTATCAGCATCGGCAGGACGATATTTAACATATCGCTATCGAAATACCCGCCCAAAGTTCTGATATAATACCCTGGCAGTATGCAAGCAAGCAGCGCCGCGATGATGCCGGCGCCCATAATCTTGTACTCTCTTGCTATCAAAATAATCGGCACGGCCACTAGCGGCGCTAAAAACACGCTCATATAGATCGTAATGCTATTTAGGCTTACGGGTAAAATTTTGCTAAGTAAAAATGCCGTGGTGGGGATCGACGCGCCGTACGGGCTAAGATCGCCCGGCTGGTGAAAGCCCGCTATCA
>NZ_CALIJF010000144.1 GCF_938018035.1 uncultured Campylobacter sp.
GCAGGCGAAAGCATCGCCGATCTGCTCTCAAAGCGCATAGTCGGCAAAAAAGGCGGTAGATTCAGCGTCGTCGGCATCGAGCCACTGGACGGGACGAACGCGCACGGCGTGGATGCGGAATTTTTGAGCAAAAAAATTAGAATTTCACTGCTGCATTCAGGCAAAGCAGTCGTCACGGACGCTCCAAGCAAAGACGAACTCGTATTTAGCAACGATGGCGTAAGCCGTGGCTATCACGCCGTAGAAAGCGGCTCGATCTACGCGCCGGATTACATCTTGGTAGGTAAAATTTTACCGCAAAGCCCCGCTGCGGCAAATGACGGTAAAGCAGGATCTAAAAAATCAAAAAATTTAAATTATGCAGCTAAAAATTCTACCGCGCAAGCAAGCGAAAGCCTACTTTTAGAGCTTTCGATGATAGATACTCGCAACAACAAAAGCGTGTGGAAGTATAAAAAAGCGCTTCAAAAGCAAATTTAAGGAATTTTTCGCTAAACTCACGATTCATTTTTTTGAAAGGCGGTGAGGAAAGTGCCTGGAGTAAAGGTATATCCGAACGAATCATTTGACGAAGCTTACAGACGCTTTAAGAAGCAGACCGATCGTAACCTAGTCGTTACCGAGGTTCGCGCGAGACGATTTTTTGAGCCGATGACGGAAGTCCGCAAAAAGCAAAAAATTTCAGCTCGCAAAAAGATGCTTAAACGTCTTTACACGCTACGTCGCTACGAGTCACGCTTGTAGCAACTTGCGCGGATTTGCGGATTTTAAATTTGCAGATCTGCGCGAAATTTTATCTCACATCTTTTTTAAATTTACAGCCCGCTTAAAATTTTACCCGCCGCGTCAGCGCCGAAATTCCGATCTAAATTTTAAAATTTACCTAATTAAATTTACCCGCCTTTTTGCGGCGCCTGCTTTATACAACATATCCGCCGGCGAGCCGCTAAATTTTGAAATTTATCTTTACCTATTCGTTTTTTAGATATACTTTTGCAAAATTTTAAAGGAGCAACCATGGACTTAAACGACTACCTCCACACTCAAGATCAGCAGCCTTCAAACCCTCAAGAAAAAGAAGTAGCACTCATCAAATACACCTTCATCGCGGCCTGCGCCTTAAAAGCTATAGCCGAACTGGTGCTATTGCTATTAGGAATTTACGGCGGATTGGGAGTATTACTAAGCGCAGCGGCATTCGTGCTTTTTATCTTTAGCATTTATAATATCTCTAAGCTTACCGCAAGCCGCAGCCTTTTGCGCAACGTAGCCATTGCCTTTGCGGCGATATTTATAGGCGTATTGTTATTTATATTTTTAGCGGGCGGCATCATCGCTCAAATACTACTTGCATTGGGATTCATCGCATCGTTTCTGTTTTTTTATAGATTTTATCAGGAGCTTGCCGATACTAGCGGAGTTGCGATATTTTCATATTGCTTTATCGCGCTTGTACTTGCAGCTATTGCAAATGCGTTTTTGGCGCGTTTTTCGCTGCCTGCTACGGTGCTGCTCAGCTTAGCGGCTCTTGCGCTTAACGCTTTTGCTATATTCAGCGTAGAGGGTTTTTCTCGTTCGTATTATTCTTATGATCTTAGAGGCAAGAGATAAATTTTGATTGCTTGATCGGTTGTGAAAAGACCAGCAAAGAGCTAAATTTTTAAAATTTAAAATCAAGGAGCAAGCCGTGGTCTATTTCAAACACATATTTCTCGCGCTGTTTTGCGGGGTGCTGTTTTGCGGCGTACTTTACGGCGAAAATCCAAATAAAATTTCAAAGCAAAATTTTAAATCTGACTTCATCTGGGGCGTTACGATCGACGACGGTTGGTACGAGGACGCGCAAGACGCCTCGGGCGCGAAGCTGCAAAGTATCGTGCGCGCCCTGCAGGCCCTACCCGTAAAGCCCACAGTGCGCGTCGTGATGTCAAAAGAGATCGCTCCGCGCGAGTATGAGCCTCTTTTTAAGCGGCTTAGCGAGGTTTCGTACGTGATGGCTTGCCCCGTGGACTCCTACGAGATGAGCTCGTACAAAAGCGTGAAAAGCTACGAAAAGAG
>NZ_CALIJF010000145.1 GCF_938018035.1 uncultured Campylobacter sp.
TTAAATTCTTCCTCGCGTCTTCTTCTTGCTCCGACGTCAAGGTGTGGTTTATTAGGGTGAATAGGGTTTTCACGCGCTTACCCCTAAAATATCGTCCTTTATGCAGAATTTTTTATAGTCTTCTAAAAGCCGTTTGAAATTTAACTTTGTATTTGCTATTTCATCGCTACTGTTTCCGTGAGCTAGATTATTTCTTAATTTTTCAGCCGCAATGATAAAATTCTTAAATTCTTCTATATCCGGAATTCTTTCTAGTTTGTTGCAGATCGAATTCTTTATATCGCCTAGATATTCCTTAGCTTTTTTCTCGCTAAGTCCGAAATGAGTTTGCGCCTTTTCTGTGCCAAATAAATAAGATTTCATATCGCTACCGATTTTTACTAAATTTCTCGATTGATTGGTTAAATTATAAGAATCAAAAAATCCGCTATTTTTAAATTCTCTTACGTAAGCTTCTGCTTTGGGACTAATTTTTTCTAACCCGCTTACGCAATAATATCCAACCCCTTCAAATAGTAATGTTATAGCATTTAGCAAATAGCCCTTTTTATTAAGTACCTTTGCTATCTCGTATAATTTTTGATAATCTCTCTTTTTGCTAATTTGTTTTAAATTCTCTATATGGTCTTTGATTTTATCAAGGCTAGATTTAAATGTAAAAATTTGCTCATGCTTTTTAATATTCTCGATGTATTGCAAAACTATATCAAAGCGACTTTCTAGTGCCTTTATTGAATTGGCAAGAATATCGTTTGAAAATTTCGTTAATTCGCCTCTTAAATTTTCAAAATCCTCGTTTTCAAATGCGGCTACGAATGAAACGGTATAATTTTTATCGAATGTTTCGAGCATATACGACATATTTGCAAGCTCTAAGTATTCTTTTAAATCGATAATTTCATACTCTTTTTGATTTATTATCTCTTTTGCGAAAAATATATGTTTGATTTTATTCGTATCGCTTAAGCTTTGAGATATAAGCGAGATGGTGGCTAAAATAGGAATATGCCTAAAGCCGTGAGTTAGATCAATTATATATTTGCCATCCTCGCTGGTCGCATCATTTATAATACGTAGAATTTCATAAAAGTCCTTATCGTCGCTAATAAAATTTTGCTCTTTGAATATCTCAATATACTCCGTTTGAAATTCCTTTTCTAAAACATCCAGTTGAGTCTTTTTGGCATCCACTGTAAAAATAGGCACTACGTTTTGTATACCAAAATTATCTATCAGCAGAGGAAGCATATTCGTATATCTTTGCTTTTTTAA
>NZ_CALIJF010000146.1 GCF_938018035.1 uncultured Campylobacter sp.
ATATCGCTTCTGCACGCATCCTCGCAGCTAAACTCCACGTCATCGCATAGGCTTCTAGCGTATTGCACAGACTCTACGGCGCGCTTTATGACCTCTTGCGGTTGCATTTTGAGTTTAAATTCCATATGGATAGGGCTTGTGGCGATGAAGGTGTGGATGCGCCCGAGCTTTGCGCCCTTTATCGCTTCGCCTGCGGCTTTGATATCTTTTTCTAAAGCGCGCGCAAGCGAACAGACGCGAGCCTTGCTAACGGCACCCGCGATCTTTTCTATCGCGTCAAAGTCCCCGGGGCTCGCCGCCGCAAAACCGGCCTCGATAACATCTACGCCCAGCTTTTCAAGCTGCAACGCAAGATGGATCTTTTCGTCCGTATTCATCGACGCTCCGGGGCTTTGCTCGCCGTCACGAAGCGTAGTATCGAAGATTATGATTTTATTTTTGTCCATTACAAATCCTTTCAAAGCGTTAAAATTTGGCGAAATTATAGCCGCGCAAACTTAAAAACAATCGCGGCGATAAACATATTTGAGATTACTTCGCCGTTTCCTCGGGTTTGTCTTTTTTATGAAATTTAGCCGCGCTTAAATTTAAAGCTCCGCGAACCAAACCGTAAACGATATA
Source organism: uncultured Campylobacter sp. (assembly GCF_938018035.1). GTDB lineage: Bacteria > Campylobacterota > Campylobacteria > Campylobacterales > Campylobacteraceae > Campylobacter_B. The sequence goes on from NZ_CALIJF010000146.1 coordinate 622, forward strand.
AACCAAAGTAAGCACCGCCGGGAATTCCAGCTTGAAAAGATATAAAAGCGAGAAAAATACGACGATTAGAAGCACTAAAATTTTAATCGCGTTGGGGCGTTTTAGGCTGATCTTTTTAAAGCTCGGAAAGCGGATGTTGCTTACCATCAAAAACGATAGCGCCGCCATTGCGATGATCAAAAGTACTCCAAAACCTTTAGAGAGCTCATATTTTAGATAAATTCCGATCCAAAACGCCATCGTAATCGCTGCCATAGGAATCGGCAGCCCAATAAAAACGCTAGGCTCGTAGGTTCCCGTAGTGACGTTGAATCGTGCCAGCCTGATCGCGCCGAAAACCACGTAAAGCGCAGCTACGAGCGAGCCGACCTTGCCGTAATCGTGCCCAACCGCGCAGTAAAACAGTAGCGCCGGCGCGACGCCGAAAGCAACGATATCCGCAAGGCTATCGAACTCCACGCCGAATTTCGATGTCGCATGCGTTAGCCTCGCCACGCGGCCGTCAAGCCCGTCGCAGATCAAGGATAAAATGATATAAAAGATCGCGGCGCTGAAGTTGCCCTTGATCGTAGAAATTATGCTGATAACCGCCAAAAATGCACTTGCCGCCGTGAAAAAATTCGGCAATATGTAGATTAGTTTTCCCTTTTCCTCTTCCATCTCTTACTCTTTAAAATTTTATTTTTACACCGCTTTTCATTCGGTGTCGCGGATCGCGCGTAAACATTTTAGCGCGACCTTCTTAAAATTTAGCCCTAAGCTTTTACCGCGCGCGAGGCTTTAAATTTAAGCCTCGTTCTTTGCGTTTTCGATATCATCGTTAGCGCCCAAATTTCGCACTAACCGGGTAGGCATGCCGTTATCTTTTTCAAATTTTGAGATGATCTCTACGATCTGCTCGCCAGAGACCGTCTCCTTCTCATACAGTGCCTTCACCATCTCCTCAATCGCCGGAGCATAGGTTCTTAGCGTCTCTTTTACCGCCGCGTAGCGCTCATCCAGCGTCTTGCGGACATATTCGTCGATCTTAACCGCCGTTACCTCGCTGTAATCCTTGATGCTCTGTCCGCCGTTTAGGAAGGAATACTGCTGCTTTTCTAGCACCGCAAGCCCGAGCGCATCAGTCATTCCAACCTGAGTAGCCATAAATTTAAGCATATCGGTAGCGCGCTGCAGGTCGTTGCCCGCACCGTCGGTGATCTCGCCTAAAAACACATCCTCCGCCGCGCGCCCCGCCAAAAACGTATCAATCTCGGCAAAAATTTCATGGCGCTGGTGTAGGTATCTATTTTCAAACGGCGAATTTAGCGTATATCCCGCAGCGCTCAATCCGCGCGGCACGATAGTTACTTTCGATACCGGCATCGCGCCTTTAGTAAGCTCGGCGATGAGCGCATGACCGCTTTCGTGGTAGGCGACGATCCGCTTTTCAATCGGGCTTACGCGGCGCGATTTTTTAGCCAGTCCGATGCCGACGCGCTCGATCGCTTCGAGTAGGTCCTTTTGCTCGACCTCCGCCTTTGCCTCGCGACCTGCTAAAAGCGCGGCTTCGTTGATGATATTTGCAAGATCGGCTCCCGCAAAGCCCACGGTAAGGCGCGCGATCTCTTCGATATCGATGTCGCGGGCAAATTTAACGTCGCGCATATGCACCTTTAAAATCGCCATTCTGCCGTCAAAATCGGGTCTATCGACCAAAACCTGTCTATCGAATCTGCCCGGACGCAGAAGCGCCGCATCAAGCGTCTCCGGGCGGTTGGTAGCCGCAAGGACGATCACCGGGCTTGATTCCGAGCCGAAGCCATCCATCTCGGCAAGCAGCTGATTTAGCGTCTGCTCGCGCTCGTCGTTACCGCCGCCGATACCGCCCGCGGTTCTGCTTTTGCCGATCGCGTCGATCTCGTCGATGAAAACGATCGCCGGAGCCTGCTTTTTAGCGTTATCAAATAGATCGCGCACCCTGCTGGCGCCCACGCCTACGAACATCTCAATGAAGCTCGAGCCCGATACCGAAAAAAACGGCACGTCCGCTTCGCCCGCAACCGCCTTGGCTAGCAGCGTCTTACCCGTGCCCGGAGGTCCAACCAAAAGCACGCCTTTTGGAATTTTAGCCCCGAGGCTTATATATCGCTCGGGGTTTTTTAAGAAATCTACGATCTCTTTAACCTCCTCTTTCGCCTCTTCGACGCCCGCGACATCGCTAAATTTAACCTTCGGCTTTTCGGCGCTTACCAGGTTTTTAGAGCTTCCGATGCCGAGCACGCCGCCGCCCATATTGCGCTGCATGCGGTTGGCTAAAAACATCCAAATTCCAAAGAAAATCACGAGCGGCAAGACCCAGCTAAAGAGCAGATCGGTCAAAAAATTGCTCTCGTTATACGCGCCGTATGGAATTTTGCGCGATTCTAAAATTTGAACTAGCTCGGGATCATCCACGCGCTTGGCGGTGTAGATTACGTTGCCGACTTGCGCTTTAATCGTGGAGCTTCCAATGGAAACCATGCTTACTTGAGAGTTTTTGATTTGCGATTTTAGCTCGGAGTAAGTTACGTTTCTGCTCTCGCCTGAAACGGAGCCCAGCACTCCACCGCTATCAAATCCGCCACTTGGGGATATCGCTTTAAACACGACTATCAAAATAAGCGCAAAAATTATAAAAACGCCGATCGGATTTTTATTAAAAAAATTGTTTCCGCCGCCGTTTTGGGGGGGTTGATTATTTGGGTTGTTATTCATGTTTTCCTTTCATAAACGAAGCTAAGCCATTCGTTTTGCTTTTTCATCTGCACGAAATTTAAATCCGAAAAAGCTTGCTCTATCCTATCTTTATATTTTTCTAAAATCCCCGACAGCACGAGCTTGCCGCCCGGTTTTAGCGCTTTTTTCAGATCCGCGCTTAGGATCAAAATCACGTCGGCGATTATATTTGCGACGACGAGATCAAACTGCGGCTGCGCGGCTGCGCTTGAGCTTTGCTCACCCAAGCTTGAAACGCTGCCGAGCCAAATTTTATCGATCTGCACGCCGTTTTTCTCGGCGTTTTGCTGCGTAGCTGCCACCGCCTGCTCGTCGGTATCGCAGGCGCTTACCTTTGCGCCCAGTTTTTTCATCGCGATACTTAAAATTCCGCTGCCGCAGCCCACGTCAAGCGCGCTCATGCCATCGCGAGCAAGCTCGCTAAGCAGCGCCAGGCACATATTGGTACTTTCGTGATGACCTGAACCAAACGCCAGCGCAGGATCGATCAGCAGATCGATTAGCGCGCGATCTTGCGATCTTTCGCACCAGCTCGGACGGACGTAAAATTTGCCGACCGCCACGGGCGCGACGCCTTTTTTATACTCATCGAGCCAATCTTTGTTTTGCTTTTTTGAAATTTCGATCTGCAGATCGGCGTCTAAATTGAGAGATCGCGCGAGCGCCTTTTTAAACTCTTCAAACGCAAATTTTAAATTTTGCAGATCCTCTTCGTCGCGGATTATGAAACGCTCGCCGCGTTCTTCGACGCAGGTAACGCCGAGCTCAAACGCAAAGTTTTTAAAAAGCTCGCTTGCATTCGCGCTTTTTACGATCATCTCATAAAAAAAATCTTTCATCGCCTCACATCGCCTTTAAATTTTAAAATTTGCATATTACTAAAATTTAGTTCAAACTTTGCTTACGCTCGGGCGTTTTTATAGAGCTTCAAACGCCTTTTTAAGATCGAGCGTGCCCTCGTAATACGCTTTGCCGACGATGACGCCTGCGATGAGCTCTGCGTTTTTAAGCGCGATTATGTCGTTCATATCTTTCACGCCGCCGCTTGCGATAGTATCGATGCCGCAAGCTTTCGCGATAGAGCGGCTAAATTCTACGTTCACGCCGCTTAGCATCCCGTCGCGCGATATGTCGGTACAGATGATCGCGCAAACACCCGCGTCCGCGTAGTCTCGCGCCAGATCGGTCGCTTTTACGCGGCTTAGCTCCGCCCAGCCCTCGGTCGCTACGAGCCCATCTTTTGCGTCTATGCCTACGACGATGCGGTAAAGCTTCGCCATCCCCCTTACGAAATCCGGGTTTTTAAGCGCCGCCGAGCCCAGGATAAATCTATCGACGCCTAAGCTCAAATACTCCTTTATGCGGGCTTCGTCGCGGATGCCGCCGCCCACTTCTACGCGCAGGCGCGTGCTTTTTACGATCCGTTCGATCGCTTTGAAATTTACCGCCTCGCCCGCAAACGCGCCGTCTAAATCAACTAAATGCAGCCACTTAGCGCCGAGATCTTCAAATTTTTTGGCTAGCTCGCAGGGGTCTTTGGAATAAATTTTTGCGCTTTGCATCTCGCCCTTGCTAAGACGCACCGCGCATCCTTGTTTCAGATCGATCGCAGGGAAAATTTCCATCACAGCTCCGTAAAATTTTTAATGATTTTTATGCCCGCATCGTGGCTTTTTTCGGGATGCGGCTGAAAGGCGAATACGTTTTCGCGCCAGATCGCGCTTGCAAACTCATAGCCGTAAAATGTGGTCGCAAGCGTGATCTCGCGCGCGCAAAGGACGTGGTAGGAGTGCACGAAATACAGATACTCAAACTCGCCTAAGCCCCTGTTTATCGGCGAGCGCTTGATAAAATGCGCGCTGTTCCAGCCGACATGCGGGATCTTTAGGCTTTCGGCGCGAGCGGAATTTTGCCCGTAGCGCGCGCTGGGTTCCGCCTCGTCTGAATTAAATTCTGCCTCGCCCGAGCTCGATTTTGTATTTTCTCTAAATTTCATATTTTTGGACCTGGATTCCGCCCCCCGAATATTAAATTTCGTTTTGTCAAATTTCACGACGCAACCGGGTAGAATTCCAAGCCCGCTACGCGCGCCGAATTCTTCGCTTTGTTCAAACAGAAGCTGCATCCCTAGGCAGATACCTAAAAAATATCTGCCGCTTGCGACGAACTCTTTAATCGCTTCGTCCATACCGCTTGCGCAAAGCCTATCCATCGCCTCGCCGAATGCGCCCACGCCCGGAAGCAGAGCCTTATCGCAGCTCAAAAGCTCCTCAGGGCTGCGCGCAAGGCAAAATTTAGCGCCGCAGAAGCTAAGCGCGTTCATCACGCTTTGGATATTGCCCGCGCCGTAATCCACGATACCGATCAAGCCGTGCCCTTCATATCGTTTAATCGGTGCGAAAACTCGGGCACGATACGCTTTAGCTTATCCGCGACCTGCGCGTCCTCGCACTCCGAAAGCTCCTCGATCTGCGAGTTTAGCTCTTGCAGGTCGTATTTTGCAGAGTGAGTTACGAATATGGATTGGTACTTCGTACTCTTGTCGTTTTCGTCGATCAAAAGCTCCTCGTAAAGCTTCTCGCCGGGACGCAGACCTACAAATTTAATGCCAAGCTCCTCCTTGCCGGCAAGCTGCAACATTCGCTTGGCAAGATCGGCGATCTTTACGGGCTCGCCCATATCCAGCACGAAAAGTTCGCCGCCCTGTGCGATGGAGGCTGCTTGAAGCACGAGCTGACACGCCTCGCTAACGAGCATAAAATATCTCGTAATCTCGGGGTGCGTAACGGTAAGCGGCTCGTTCGCTTCGATCTGGCGCTTAAATTTAGGGATGACACTACCACTTGAGCCGAGCACGTTTCCGAAGCGCACCGCGACGATCTGCGTTTCGCTTGCCGCGTCGTTGGAATTTAGCGCGTAAAGCTCGCAGATACGCTTCGTCGTGCCCATAATGTTCGTCGGTCGCACCGCCTTATCGGTCGAGATCAAAACGACCTTTTTCGCGCCATATTTTTTGGATAGATCGATTACATTTTTTGTGCCGATGACATTATTTTTGACCGCTAGATGCGGATTAAACTCGCATAGCGGCACGTGCTTATACGCCGCTGCGTGCACGACTACTTCGGGATGAAATTCTGCAAAAACCTCCTCCAGCTCATGGCGATAAACGACGTTTATCATCTTTAGCTCGTTGCGCGCATCCGCGCCCGTAGCTTCGTTAATCGAGTAGAGGTTAAACTCGCTGTGTTCGACCATGATAAGACGCTTTGCGCCGAATTTCAAGCACTGCTTGCAAATTTCGCTTCCTATCGTGCCGCCCGCGCCAGTTACCAGCACGATCTTATCTTTGATAAAATTTTCAATCGCCTTGGTGTCGAGGTCTTTGGGCTTGCGCGCGAGCAGATCCTCGATCGATACATCGCGGATCTTTTTGCTCTCATCCTCCAAAAGCGAAAAGAGCTTGATATCCTTTAGCCCGTACGCAAAAAGTTCGTCGTAGAGCTCCTTTAGCTCGTCCGGATACAGCGCCAGCGCGATGATTGCGGTTTTGGCGCCGCTGTCTTTGATCATCTGCGGAATTTCGCTCTTGGCTCTGACGACGTAGTTTTCGCAATACGTCCCTACTAGCTCAGGCCGCCCGTCTACGACGCCCACAGGATAGTAGTTGATATATTTTTGCCGCATACCTTTTAGGACGTGAAAGGTCTTGCTCGTAGCGCCTACGACGATACAAGGCTCGTTATTCGTGATATTTTTCTTCTCACTTAGAAACATCCGCTTTGAAATTCTAATCCCACCGATTAAAATAAACGAGATCGCCGCGTCGATGATGATGACCGAGCGCGGGAAGGGGTTAAAAATTTTACTCGCTAGAAAAAACAGGATCAAAAAGGTAAGCGCTGCCATAACGTGCGCATAGAAGAGCTTCCTCGCTTCATATAGGCCGAAAAATCTCCACGGAACTAAATAGATCCGCAAAAACCAAAAGTAGAAAATTTTAATCGCAGTAAGGCTCGAGGCGCTAAGCAGCGCGCCTTTATAAAATTCGTTCGGTATATCTCCGCTAAATCGCAGCAAAAACGCAATGTAAACGGAGAGGATCGAGATAAAAATATCTCCTAGCAAAAAAAACGCGAAGCGGCTAAATTTAGTGGGTTTTAACAGCATCAGATGTTTTCTTTTACGATTTTTACGACGCGCTCGATCGTCTCGTCACTCATATCGGTGCCGCTAGGCAGGCAGATGCCGCGACTGAACATATCCTCGCTCGTGCCGTCAACTACGCTAAGTGCACCTGCGAAGATGCTTTGCAGATGCATCGGTTTCCAAAGCGGACGAGATTCTATGTCGGCTTTGTTTAGCGCATCGATAACCTTTAGATGAGCGCCTTTTTTCTTAAATAATAGCGTTGTAAGCCATCTGTTGCCCTTGCCGCCTTCTACTTCGGGCATAAACTCCACGTCGGTGCCTTTAAACAGATCCTCGTAAATTTTAAAAATTTCGCGTTTTCTCTTTACGCGCTGCGGCAAGACCTCCATCTGGCCTACGCCGATAGCGCCTAAGACGTTGCTTAAGCGGTAGTTGTAGCCGTAGTCCTTGTGCTCGTAGTGAAGCAGCGGCTCGCGCGCCTGAGTGCTTAAAAATCTAGCCTTAGCCACTAGCTCCTCATCGTTTGAGATCAGCATTCCTCCGCCTGAGGTAGTGATGATTTTATTGCCATTAAAGCTTAGCGCGCCGCATTTTCCGATACCGCCTAATGCTTTACCCTTATAAAATCCGCCCAGCGCCTCTGCGGCATCCTCGATAACATCAATGCCTTCGTTCGCGCAAATTTCGCATATCTCATCCATCTTCGCAGCCTGTCCGTAAAGATGCGTAACGACGAGCACCTTTGGCTTTTTCGGCGATTTTTTGATCGCTTCTTTAAGCAGCTTCGGGCTTAAATTCCAACTCTCGTCGCTGTCTATCAGCACCGGCACGCAGCGCTCGTAAAATATTGGATTTAGCGACGCCATGAAGGTAAACGTGGAGCCAAGCACCACGTCGCCGTCCTTTACGCCGCTGCAGCGAAGCGCTAGATGAAGCGCCGCCGTGCCTGCGTTTAGCGCCAGCGCGCCGCGCGTGCCAGTGTAGGACTTCACTGCGTCCTCAAAGCGATTAACGTATTCGCCCAAAGGCGCGATATAGTTACTCTCAAATACCTTTTTTATATACTCAAGCTCATTGCCACCCATATTCGGCGGGCTTAAAAATACTCTTGCCATCTCTATCCTTCCTTGATCTTTAAATTTAACCTCGCGCGTCGCAAGGCTAAATTTAGCTTTCGGCATTAAATTTAAATGCTCGGATTTTATCACTTTTAATGCTATAAATTTTAAATTTAGCTATTTTTTTTAATCACGCGAGCGGGCACGCCTACGGCTACGCTATCGCTAGCTATGTCGCGCACGACCGCAGCGCCCGCGCCGATGATGCAGCGCTGCCCGATCTTTAGCCTCTGAATGACGCTAGCACCGATTCCAATGTGCGAAAACGCCCCCACCTTCACGCCGCCCGCAAGCGCCGCGTTAGGGCTAATGTGCGCAAACTCGCCGATCTCGCACTCATGCTCGATTACGACGCCTGAATTGATTATCGCGCCGCGACCGATTTTAGCTCGCGCATTTATCACGGCGCCGGGCATTACGACCGCGCCCTCGCCGATGACGGCGCTTGGGCTAACGATGGCGCTTTGATGAATTAGCGTTGCTATCTCAAAACCGGCGCGCGATACCTTTTCTTGGATCTTTACGCGGATTTTATTATCTCCGATAGCGATTATCACGGGATATTTCGGCAGATCCTCGCTAAATTTCAACCCCGCTGCGTCGTCTAAAAAAACGACCTCGCTAAATTTAGCTCCGCGCGCGGCTAACGCGACGTCCGCTACCACTAGCCCGTGTCCGCTCGCGCCGTAAACGTAAATTTTAGTTGTGCCCATTAAATTTCTCCGTCGTCGCCATGCCTTCTTTATTCACGCCCTCTTTTGCAAGCACTTTTTTAATCGTCAAAAGCGCGATCTTAAGATCGAGCGCGAAGCTTAAATTTTGCGCATAATACGTATCGAACTCAAATTTTTTCTCCCAGCTGATCGCGTTGCGACCGTTTACCTGCGCAAGCCCCGTGATGCCCGGGCGCACGCTGTGTCGCAGGCTCTGCTGCGGCGAATAAAGCGGCAAGTATTCGATCAGCAGCGGGCGCGGCCCGATGAAGCTCATATCGCCCTTTAGCACATTGAAAAGCTGCGGCAACTCATCCAGGCTTAGCGCGCGGATCTTTTTGCCGTAATCGTTCAGCCGCGCTTCGTCTGGCAGAAGCTCGCCGTCCGCGCCGCGCTCGTCGCTCATCGTTTTAAATTTGTAAATTTTAAAAATTTGCTCATCAAGCCCAGGGCGAGATTGCGTAAAAATCGCGCTTTTGCTAATGTGCTTGCGGATCAAGAACCACGTAAGCGCCATCACGGGCGAAACCAAAATGATCAAAACCAAAGCCGCCGTAAAATCGAGCGCACGCTTTAAAAAACACCTATACATCGATAAATTTCCTATAAACCTCTAAATATTTTTCCGTGACGATCTTTTCGTCGTAATTTGCAAGCACCATCTCGCGCCCGTTTCGCCCTAGCCTCTCGCAAAGCGCAGCATCGTCCAATAGAATTTCGATCTTTCGCGCAAGACCCTCTGCGTCGCGAGTGTGGCAGATTAGACCGTTGACGCCATCCTGCACCGCTTCGACGCAGCCGCTGCAATCGCTTACCACGCAGGCTCGCGCCATGCTCATCGCCTCTAAAACCGTGCGCGGAAAGCCCTCCTTGTAGCTAGGAAGTGCCAGTAGGTAACTAGCCTTCAAAAGCTCTGGCACATCATTTCTGGCACCCAGATAATGCACCGCACCGCTTCGCAAAAACGCAGGATCAGCGGTGCTTTTATTACCCGCAAAACCCTCGCCCACAAAGACAAATTTCGTATCCGATCGATCTTTTAAAATTTCTGCTGCTTCGTAGAATTCTCTCACGCCCTTATGCCACATCGCGCGAGCTATCATCAGCACGATTTTTTTGCCGTGTAAATCCTCGCCCAGATCCGCCGCACTAACGATTTTGGGGTTGAATCTTTCAGCATCTACGCCTACACTTTTAATCCTTATGACCTTTTGCTTCGCAATAAGCCCGCGAGATAGCATATAATCGGGATCGGCATCGTTTACAAATACGCAAGCATCCGCCTGCGAAAATGAAAATTTATAAAGCTTCTCCAAAACCGCTCGCACAAGCCTTGTTTTAATATCATCGTCGATATAAAAGCTGCCCAGCCCCTCGACTAAGTTTATCACATATTTTATACCCGCCTCTCGAGCCGCCAGCGTACCAAACACGTTTGATTTGTGCGCAGCTGTTTGCAGCAGGTCCAAATTTAGCCTCTTTAGCTCACGCGCAAGGGCTTTGGTGTTGCTAAATACGGTAAGCGGATTTAAGCTCGCTCGATCAAGATCGTAAGTTACGGCATTAAAATCGCGTGCCAAATCCTGCGTATAAGCGCCACGAGGAGCAATTGCGAAAACCTCGTGCCCGCGCTCTTTTAAAGCCTGCATTATCGGGCGACGAAAGAAATGCAAGCTCATATCGGCATGGCTTAAAAACCCTATGCGAGCCATCTGTTGCGTTCCTTGCTTGGCGTTGCGAGATTAAATTTCATAAATTTCTCCTTGGCTTGCGGCAAAATTTTATCTAGCGCTTTAATTTATAAACTTTCACAGCAGGGCTTAAGATCACAGGCTCGAATAGCTCGGGTCTATATCTTTCAAATACAAAAAGCTGAATGTAGCTTGAGTTTAGCATCGTCTTATCTAGCAGCAAAAATCGCCCGTAATCGCGCATGAAAATCACGTAAAATTGCGCGCTGCTGTCCATATTAAACTCCTTGACCGCAAGCTTGCCGTTCGCGTCGTAGCTCGTTTCGTAAAAGGTATTGATCGCAAATTTTCTGCCGCTATACTCTAAATTTAAAAGGCTCGGCGAGATCGAAAAGCCGTTGTCCATATGCACGCCGCTTTGATCCTGAACGAACCTATCGCTCGTTATGAAAAACAGCTCGCCCAGCTGCTTGCCGTCGGTGATGTCGATGTTTGAAAACTGCGTGACGACGGGAAAGATATTCATCATACGATCGGGCAAGATGTAATAGATGTCGCGCGTAGGCTTCGGCGGCTTAAAATCAGCCAGTCCCAAGCTTAAGATAAAGCCATTTACATCGGTCGCGTTATAGTCTTTTAAAATTTGCTTTAGCTTGTTTGGAATTTTTTCGCTATATCCGCGCTCGGTGTATTCGACATCCAGGCGCGCCATATTTGCAGAGCTCATCTGATCTCTAAAAAGCGCAAAGCTAACGGGGAAATTATCGTTGCCGAGGTGTTTGCCGCCGTCGATGAGGGTCTTTACATCGCTGTAATAGCGTATGCCATATCCGTAGTCCCACCACGAAAGGGCGTAATCCTCGCGCTGCGCCTTATCTTTGAGCTCGTCAAGCACCCGCACCTCGCTTTGATAAAAGACCGTATCGACCTTGTACGAGACGATGTGCTGCCACGCGGGATAGATCGCAAGCGCCGTCAAAATCAGCAGTATCGCGCGTCCCGCGATCTTTGGCAGATCCAAGCGCTTTACGCAAAAATACAAAATATATCCGAAACTTAACCCCATCACGCCCACGGCATAGATCGTAAATCTAAGGCCTGCCTTGTTCGCCGCAAAGCCCAAAAGCAGAAGCGGGATCGAGAGCAAAAATTCCTTATGCCTAAAGCAAAGCACCAAATATCCGATCGCCGCGATCACGAAAACCGCGACGTGCGAGCTGATGCGCTCCATAAAGATATTAGTTGGCACGATGCCCGATTCTTGGATTGTTTGATTGACGTTGAAAAAATGAAATGCCGTATCGGCGTTGTCCGCAAAGGAACGGAAGATATAAAATTTCGCCTGAAAGATTATCGGACTAAGACCTCCGTTTGCGATGAAAAACGCTACGGCAAGCGCGCCGATAATCGCTAAAATTTTAAAATTTAATAGCTTTCCTCTAAACGCAAAGAGCCAAAATAGCGCAAGCGAGATTAAAATTTTAGCTACCAAAGGCGTGGAGCAAAGCGCGATCAAAAAGATAATCATCGCTTCGTAATTTACCGCACTTTTTCGCTTAAAAATCAGCGTGTAGGCGAAAAATACGGCGAGCATCATGGAATTTAGCGAGAAGCTTGAGGGATACCACCACATATAAAATATCACAAACGCGCCCAGCCAAAACAGCGTGCTGCGCGAGCCGCGCGTGCAGATACGGATGAGCGCCCACAAAATACACATCGCAAGCACGATATTTAGCATATCGGTGTCGTAATACCCCGCCATAGTGCGGTTGTAGTAGCTATTCGCCACGCTCGCGACAAGCGCGCCGATGAAGCCCGCGCGCATGCAGCGAAACTCGCTTGAAATTAATAAAATCGGCACTACGATGAGCGAGCTAAACAAAGCCGGCAGATAAACGAATATCGTCTCGATTTTAAAGGGCAAAATTTCAGCCAAAAACGCCGTCACGATCGAAAGCGGTGCACTAAAGTAGCTAAGATCGTTGGGCTGATGAAAGCCGGCGAGGCGATCGCGCGCGCCCTCTGCAAAGGCGTAGCCGTCGTTGGTGTTTATCATCAGCTCGCCGTCCCAAAAAAAGTAGTTCACAAAACCGCTCGCCCAATGCACCCACCACATGCGAAACGCCACGCTAAAGGCAAATGCGAACAAAATCATCAGCAAAATATGCCTGGAGAACTCATAATTTTTTATAAAGCCAAAAATTCTGCGCCTGGCAGGGAGTGCGCCAGCTGACTGATTTTTGGAATTTTGGGAATTTTCTGCTGTAAAGCTTTTAGAATTATCAGAATTTATGCCGTTTGTAGAATTTAAAGCACTTGCGGAATTCGCATTTTTAAATTTAGCCAAATTAGCGGCTTTTGCGGAATTTTTATTTGTAGAGTTCGCAACGCCAGCGGAATTTTTATTTGTAGAATTTTTGCTCGTGGAATTCGCAGTGCCTTTCAAATTTGAGTTTGCAGAATTTGCGCCTGCGGAATTTTCAGAATTTACCGAGGTAGAATTTCGTCCGCTTGATTTTTTAGCCTTTTTGGATTTTTTTTGTGCTCGCATTTTTGCAGAAACAGCGCGCGTTTGATCGTCGCTTAAATTTTTAACGCCGGCGTGCGCGGAATTTTTGCTCGCAGAATTTTTTGCATCAAGCGCGGAATTTTTATCGCTCTGAGGCGCGGTATCCTCGCTACCCTCAATTGCGGCATTTTCGCCGCTAAAATTCTCTCCGCCGCTTGCGGAATACTCTGCGTCAAAATTTCCCTCACTAGCGAAATTTTCGCTTAAGGCAGCTTTGTCGGCACCCATTGATTGCGCGCCTTTTTGATCGTCCGATCCTTCGTCGATCTCTCTAACGCTAAAAGCCTTTTTTTCTTCACCCACGCCTATTTTCCTTCGTCGATTTGTTCTATTTTTGCGATCAGCTCGCTTGCTATCCGTTTTTTATCGAAAAACGAGGCTCTAATTTTAGCCTTTTTCTCATAAAATTTTACATAATTTTCATCATCCAGCGCTTTTTGCATCGCCGCTTGAGTGCTTTCTAGATCGTTCACGCCCACTAGCACGCCCCATTCGCTCTGCCCCATAAGCTCGCGCGCGCCACTTTGATGATCGCTTGAAATCACGAGCTTGCCGCACGCAAGAGCTTCGATGAGGGCGTTTGAAAACCCCTCAAAAAGGCTTACGAAGACAAACGCGTAGCATCTGGCCATATATTTATACGGATTTGCGTCAAAGCCCAAAAGCTTCACGCGACCGCTCAAGCCCAGCTCCTCTATCAGGGCCTCAAGCTCGGCTCGCAGCACGCCGTCGCCTAAGATCAGCAGGTCTTTGTCGTTATTTTTTAAATTCGCATACGCGCGAATTAAAAGCGCGTGATTTTTGCCCGCATCGAGCCTGCCGACGCTTAGGAAAAACGGCCGCTCCTGCGTGACCTGCTCCTCTGCTTTGCGGCCGATCTCATCCAGATCGATCGCGTTATACAGCACGCTCATCTTGCGCTCGTCAATCCCGAAATTATCCGCTAGATCGCGCAAATTTCCAAGCGAGTTCGGAAAGATAAAATCGGCCTTCGGATAGAGCTTACGCAGCAGAAGCTTTGAAATTTTAGATTTGAAGTTCGGCTCTTTATACAGCACCGACGGCGTCGAGCATTCGTTAAAAATCATCGCTCCGCGCAGCCCGTAAACTCGCGCCAGCGCCGCCACGTAACAAGGGCGGTTCATCCAAACAAAGTGGATGTCGATACCTAGGCGCTCGCATAGTTTTTTGTATCTAAGCGCCAAAAACGGAAGCTTTGCGAGCTTCAGCAGCCCGTTTTCAAAAGGGGCTGATTTTTCGATGAAATGGATCTGCACGCCGCTTGGAATTTCATAAAAAATCCTCTCGTTCATCAGCACCAGATGCACTTCGTAGCGTGCCGTAAGCTCGCCTAAGAGGTTGCTTACGACGCGCTCTGCGCCGCCGCCGCCCATCGAATAGATAAAAACGCTTAATTTCTTCATCCCTTTACCTTTTAAATATCGCTGCCGCGCCCTAAATTTAAGCTTTAGTTCCGCTTTTTATGCGAGCATACGCCGCGCATTCCGTTTAAATTTAGCGCGTTTTGTGCTGCCCCAAGCGGCTAAATTTCATCGCGCGATGCGGCTTTGTAAATTTAAACGCGCCGTTTTGCTCGGGCGCAAGAGCCTATCTTAGCAAACCGAAGTTTAAATTTAATCCCTGCGCGCCGCTAGGGCATCGATAAGCGGCTGCTATTTGCGCGCAAACCGATCGATCAAGCCCTGCCAGAGCTCAACGATACGCTCCTGCGAAAACTCGTCTAAATTTTCATTTGCATTTTGTACGAGCCTATTTTGCAGCGCCTCATCGCGCATTAAATTTTCAAGCTTGCTCGCAAGTTCATTCGCATCGCCGCATTTAAACAAAATGCCGCTAAAGCCGTCCTTTATGAGCTCTTTTGCGCCCACCGTGTCGCTACTAAGCCGTGCGCAGCCGTAAAACGCAGACTCGATCAGCACGTTCGAAAGCCCTTCATTAAGCGAACTGAGCACAAAAATTTTGGCTTCTTTATACAGCTCGCTCACGTCCTGCTTATGCCCTAAAAATCGCACTTCAAGCCCGAGCCGCGCCACGAGCTCGCGCAAGCTTTCGCGCAGCGAGCCGTCGCCCGCGATTAAAATTTCCCACTTCGCAAGCAGGCTTTTATCGATCCTGCTTAGCGCGTCAAAGTAAATTTCATACCCCTTTACGGGCTCGAGCCTGCCGACGCTTAAGATCACATTTCGCTTAGCGCCATTGGTATCGCAAATCTCGCCGAAAAAGGGGTTATGCACGACGAAGCAGTTTTTGACAAATCGCGAATAGTACTCAAAGTCCGAGCGCGTAAGCACCGTAAGCGCGTCCGCTTTTTTGTAGCACAGATCGCGCACGCGGCTAAAAAGCCCGCTTGGCAGATAATCGTGCGCGTTGTGCTCGGTCGCGATGAGCGGGATGCCTAGCCCGAAGCTTGCGATCACGCACGCTACGTTCGTCCAGTCCATAAAGCTGATGATGACGCTTGGGCGCTCTCGCTTGAAACACTTGCGCAAAATTCTGTATTTATCGAACCTGCCGCCGTTTTTATAAACATCCAGATGCAAAAATTTTATCTTTTTGCTAAATTTATACCTGCCCTCGTCGTTTTCCAAAATCGCGATCGTAACGTCGTTTGCGCGCGCAAAATGGTTCGCCAAAACCTGCAGCACGCGCTCGGCGCCGCCGTTTCTAAGAGCCGCGATGACGAATAAAATTTTCATTTTAACTTCCGATAAATTTTATAAAATAGCCGCAAAAGCGCGGGGCTAGCGTAAAACAAGACCATCATCAGCGTCTGCGTGTGGCTTGCATGCGCCGCGAAAAATCCAAAATCCAGCCGCTCGCGCACCAAAGCGTGCAGTGAGCGGATCTGCTGCGCAGCTTCTGCGGCGTTTAAAGGCGAGCGTGGATCTGCGGTCTTTCTTTGCGACGCAGAATTTTGCTTAGAATTCCGCATATAATTTTGCTTGGCGGAATTTTTAAATGCGGAATTTTTACCGCATGCGCAAGATAAACTACCAGCGCCATGCAAATCCGCTTCGTTTGCCAAGCTGCACGTATTAGCCTCGGAAGGAGAAGTTGCATCTCCATCCGAACTTACAGGATCAAAGCTCGATTTGATAATTAAAAACGCCGTATTCAGCGCGGACTCGCAGCGAGTAAAATTAGCCTCACGCGCCAAGCTTGGATAATTCACAGCAATCGCCTCAGTATAGCGGCGCACCGCAGCGATGACCGCAAGATGCCTGCGCGCAAATGAGTTTACGGTCGAGCCCGCCCTTACGCGGTAAAAATATAAAATTTCATCCGTGCACGCCGTAATAGAAGCGTTAAAAATATCAAAAAATATCGCCACATCCTCATAGATCTGCCCCGTAGGAAAGCGCAAAGCAGTGAAAATTTCGCGAGCAAACAGCGCGCGCCAAACCGCGGTGCTAAAATACGGATCCTGCGTGCAGCTGCGTCTAAAAAGCTCTTGCGGCGATATTTTGTATTCGCCTGCGTTGGCATTCGAATTTGCAGCTCCTCCTGGATCGCTAATCTCTTTAGAATTTTGATTTTCTTTAGAATTTAAAGCCGCCTTGAAATTATTTATTTCGCTCTCGTCGCTAAATGCCGCGTAGCCGCACATAGCAATTTTGGTGCAAAATTTCTGCGTCAGGCGAAAAAGAGTCTCAATCAAATCAAAGCTTATCAAATCGTCGCTATCTACAAAACTGATAAACTCTCCACGAGCGACATCCAAAGCGGCGTTTCGCGCGCTAGCCTGCCCGCCGTTTGGTTTATGCAGCACGCACACACGAGGATCACGCGCAGTGTATTCGTCACAAATCGCCTCGCTGCCGTCATTTGAGCCATCATCTACGAGCAAAATTTCTAAGTTAGTATAGGTCTGCGCCGTGATGCGCTCCATGCAAGCGCGCAGAAATTCTTTGACATTATAAACGGGAATGATGACCGAGATTAGGGGATTTTTGCTCATTATTCCTCCCTGTGTATCGTAGCGGCTATGAAATCCAGCCAGCGTCGCCCGATCGTTTCAATTTTAAAGCTCTCCTCGCGCTTGGAGGCGTTTTGTACGAGCCGCTCGCGTAGCTTCTCGTCGCTCATTAGAATTTCAAGCTTTTTTGCGATGCTCGCGCTATCGCCTACAGGGCACAAAAACCCATCTACGCCGTCGCTTATAAGCTCGCTAGGACCTGCGATGCAATCCGTAGAAATTCTAGCGGTGCCGAAAAATATACTCTCCATCAAAATATTGCAAAAGCCCTCCATCTTGGAGGTTACAACTACGATTTTAGCGCGTTCATATAAGCTTTCGATATCGCGCACAAAACCGATGAACTGCACGTTTAAGCGCAGCTTCGCAGCTAGGCTCTCAAGGCTCTTTCGCTCCTCTCCGTCGCCTGCAATCACCACCTTCCACTCTTTTAAAAGATTGAAATCTATAAGCGCAAGCGCCTTAAGAAGGACATCAAAGCCCTTATAGACATTGAGCCGGCCGGCTGCTAGGATGATATTTTCTTTAGGCGGGCGGGCCTCTTTAGCATGGCTGATCTCAAACATCGGATTAGGCATAATCACGCGATTTTGCACATATGTGTAATGATCCAGATCGAATTTACTAAGCACGCTAAGACCTGCAGCCCTCGGATAAAAGATCCGCTTGAGCGCTCGCCAAATCGGACTTTTTAAAAAGCGATGATTGGTGTGTTCGGAGACGATGATTTTCTGCCCAACTCCAAGATTTGCGATCAGCGTAAGGACATTGGTATTATCTAAAAACGAGATTACTACGTCAAATTTACGACTTTTTAGAAGCCTGTGCAAGGCTAAAATTTTATCGTAGCGCTTTTTTATATTGCCAAATATTCCTAAATCGCCTACTCCTAAATCCAAGCTAATAAGCTCGATCTTAGAATCTAGCGCGTAAAACGGCTCATCTGCGTCAAATTTTATCACGCAGACTTCATTCTCGTGGCAGAAAAAATTTGCCAGCACGCTTAGCACGCGCTCGGCACCGCCCTTGCCTAAAGCAGAAATTACCATAGCTATTTTCATTTTATGAGCCTAAACTTGTTTTTAAAAATTTCATCGAGTCCTCTCTTTTACGGCGCAACGCCTCATTTACGCCATCCCAATCGATAGTCGCGTCCAACCGCACGTTTTTGGGATCTTGCAAAGCTCTATCCTCAAGCCCGAATAAGCCCAAAAGAGAGCTAAAGCGCGACGCACCGCGACTAGCGTTAACGAGCACAAAAAACGGCTTATTAAAGATTATAGAAAATACACAGCCGTGAAATGAGTCGGTTAACACAAACTCCGCGCCCGCAATAGCGCTTAGCCACGCTTTTATGCCGATGCGGTTGCCGCGGTCGTTCACCTCATCTATCTCTAGTCCGCTTTGCTTCTTTAGTAGCTCTATCGCCGCTTCTGAGCGAGGCGATGGATCTAGGATATAGGCAAAGCCCTTGCGCTGCGGCGCATGGCTTAAAAATTTATCATAAATCTTTTTGTTAGCCAAAAGTGTAGGATCCAGTACCCAATGCGCATTTACGCCAAAGCATTCGCGTGCAAGCCTTACACCATCGCACTCACGCACCGAAATAGCTTTAAATTTAGCCAAATTTGCAGCGTGAGCTTTTAAATCTGTGGGATTTTTAAGCCCACAGAGCCTATCTCCGCCAAAGCTTGCAGCATAGGCGATCCGCGTGCAGTTAGCCGGCAAAAATCCAAGGCTAAAGCAATCTGCAAAATCCGCAAAATAGCTAGGGCGAAAAACCTGATCGCTTCCTAAAATCACCGCTTCAAAGCGTTCTTTCTCGCACAGCGCCTTTAAATCCGCAGGCGTGCAAACAGGCGCGGTTAAAGGGATATTTTCTGTCACAAACTCGCTAGTATCGCGCTCGTAAGAGGGATTAAATTTCGCGCCGCAAAGTTCCTTTTTAAGCGCGCATGCCACTAAAAATTTAAGATACGCAATCGATAGTTTACTTCTTTGCAGGCGCAAGTTTATGAGACGTGGCTCATGCCCTAGCCCCACTAGCACGCGGCTTAGCGCGTAAGCTTGTAAAATTCCGCCGTAATTATTTACTAGCGGCAGGGTAAAAATCCCGATCTTCATGCAAACTTCCTATAAATTTTATATGCCGCGATCTTTGGTAGCGCCAAAAGCGCTAGCACTTTATTCGCAGCGGCAATTTTTTTAAGCCTAGCAGCGATGAAATCATCACAATCAAAATGCGTAGCACTATATCGCTGAATCTGAAGCTTCTGGCGCAAGATGTAACGCCTAAGCGGGTTTTTCGCGCCATAGAAAATTTCGTTTTTGCACTCCACCTGGCTTTTCTGCGAGCGTTGCACCTCTGCTGCGGATATCCGCTCGCAAAAAATCGCCTCGCGCGCCTGCTTCGTAGGTTGCGAAAATAGCGCGTCGATCTGAGCTGCGCGCGTAATTACGAGCGATGTGCCGCGCCACTCGCTCATTTCGCTTTGCAGCCACGCATCCATCAGCACGACGTCGGCGCATTTGGTAAAAACGTCGGTGCAGGCGTTGCACGCAAGCGGCGTAAAAGCGCGCGAGCTCCAGTAGGCAAAGGCGCTACTACTGCGATCGTCTATCGCCTCACTGCCGTCTGCAGCGCGAAATTTAAAGCTAAAGCTCATCGCACTTTTGCCCGCGATTTTATATCTGTAATTAACCGCCGCGAGCTGCTTACGCTCTTTAAACGCAAGATCTGCCAGCTTATGCGTAAAACCAGCACCCTTGCCCTGTCCGCAAACCAGCCCAATAATAAAGCTTATACGGGATTTAAGGCGCGGATTTTTACTCGCAGCAAGCCTTAAGGCCTTGGCAAAACACGGCAGCGCGCTGATCGCGTATCTACCCTCGCGGCGCGACATCTCCTTTAGCACTGCTTCAAGCGTGAGCGGATAGTAAGCGGACGAGCGCGCACGAGTAAGCTCACCAGCATTTTTTATCACGCTAAATTTAAATAGCGGCACGGAATTTTCGCCCGCATAATTTCGCGTGTTTTTAGAATTCTCGCAGGCAAAATTATGCGTTGATACGGAATTTTTACAAGAAGTTTTAGAATTCTGCGTGGAATTCTGCGTAAAATTTTCGCAAAAGGAATTTTGTGCACTCGTAAAATTTATAGAATCATCGTCCGCCAAATTCTGCGTTAAATTCGGAATTACGGAATTCTGCTCGGAATTTTTGGTTGCGGAATTTTGCAAATTCTGCGGCTGCGCTAAATTATTGCAGGCAGAAAAATCCCGCTTGAGATTTTGGGCTATAAAATCCCCTTCGTCCGCAGGCACGGCGCAAATCGCGTAATCTATGAGCCCGCGCGCAAAAAGCTCGCGAAAAATATAATCTCCCGCACCGCCGCTTGCACTGCTTAGGCGCTGCGCTTCATCTTTTTTGTAGAATTTGTAAGTGGCTAAAAACCTGCCAAAATCAGGGCTAAAGCTTTCCAGCTCTGCGTATGATTTAGAATTTAGCTCGTTTTCGAGCATGTCTTTTTCGTAAAACGGGCAGACTTTTAGGCAGATATCGCATTTGTCGCGACACCCTTCGCCCTCCTCAGGCGCGTAAAATCCATTGCCTCCAAGCCGCATTTTTAGCACGCTAAAAGGGCAGCTGCTCGCACAAACGCCGCAGCCAATACAGCGGTCTTTCGTAACCACTTCGCTAATTACATTGAAGCTCAAGCCCGCCTCCTTATCTTAGCCGCAATGCCGCCAAAAATCGCGCGCTCATAATCGTTCATCGCCCAAAAATACGCGCTTAGCACAAACATAGCCGAATAAAGCCCGCCGCAAATTAGCAAAAAGCTTACTCCATGCAAGCCTAATACGTAATTTATCACTAGGCTTACTGCTATTGCAGGAGCAAATTTTACTACCATCGCGCCGATATTTCGCCAAAATTTAGCGAT
>NZ_CALIJF010000147.1 GCF_938018035.1 uncultured Campylobacter sp.
CCGGCGGTGATTATCAGATGCTCGGTCTCATAAACGTTGCCAAGATGGCTCTTAACGCCGCAAATGCGCTGCTCGCCGCCTTGCTCGCAGGTTAAAATTTCGCTCGCGATCTCCTGGCTTATATCCAGCCCCTGCGTGTTTAGCAGCAAATTTCGCATGTAGATGCGGTATTCATCCATATCGATCTGAGCGCGCGAGCCTCGCACGGCGGGGCCCTTGCTCTCGTTTAAAATTCTAAACTGCAGCCCGCATGCATCCGCCGCAAGCCCCATCTGACCGCCCAGCGCGTCGATCTCCTTTACCAGATGCCCCTTAGCAAGGCCGCCGATTGCGGGGTTACAGCTCGCAGCGCCGATCTGTTCGGCTAAGATCGTAATTAGCAGCGTCTTTGCGCCCATTTTTGCGGCGGCTAAGCTCGCCTCGATACCAGCGTGCCCGCCACCCACAACGATAACGTCGTATTTCATTTTTTACCTTTAAATTTAAAGCCGCAATTTTAGCCAAAATAAAATTTCAAAACGATAAATCGCGCGCAGATATCGCAGACGAGCCGTCCATAAAAATCGCGGCGCAAAATCGGCGAGCAAGGGCATAAAATTCCGCATAAATTTTTAGCGCAAAATTCCTGCATCAAAATTTCACGCGCGAGCTTTGCTTTAAATTTAGCGTTGTATAATTACGCATTTTTTTCAAAAAGGCTAAGTATTGATAGACAAATTTTATATTTCCGAGCTGAAAGATCGCGTGATAGGCGGCTGCGAGATTGCAAAGCAGCAGGCGCTAGAGCTGGCGCAATGCGAAGATTTAGGCGCGCTTTTTGCGGCGGCGGATGAGATTAGGCGTGAGTTTTGCGGCGATAAATTTAATCTCTGCACGATCATAAACGTAAAATCGGGGCGCTGTAGCGAGGACTGCAAATACTGCGCGCAGTCGGCGCATTTTAACACGGGCTGCGAGACTTACGGAATTTTGAGCGAGCAGCAGGTGCTAAGCGCCGCGCTTGCAAACGAAGCCGAGCAGACCCACCGCTTCTCGCTCGTTGCTAGCGGGCGCGGAATTTCTCAAAAAAGCTCCGATCTGAGGGCATACTGCGCGATCTATGAGCGGCTGCGAAGTAAGACGCGGCTGCATCTGTGCGCCTCGCTGGGGATCGCTTCAAAGCCCGCGCTGGCGCTGCTTAAAGCAAGCGGCGTGCAGACCTATCATCACAATCTCGAGACTTCGCGAAAATTTTATCCGCAGATCTGCACGACGCACAGCTACGACGACCGCATCCAAACTATCGAGAATTGTCGCGCCGTGGGGCTTGACGTATGTAGCGGCGGGATTTTCGGGCTGGGCGAGGGCATGGAAGATCGCATCGATATGGCGCTGCAGCTGCGAGAGCTGGGCGTTAGCTCCGTGCCGATCAATATCCTGACCCCAATCAAAGGCACTCCGCTGCAAAACGCCGCGCCGCTGGCGCACGATGAAATTTTAAAATCGATCGCGATCTACCGCTTCATCTTGCCGCGCGCGTATCTGCGCTTCGCAGGCGGCAGGCGGAATTTGGGCGAGCACGTGCGCACGGCGCTTGGATGCGGCATCAACTCGGCGCTTACGGGCAATTTCCTAACCACCACCGGCGATAGCATCGCAAGCGA
>NZ_CALIJF010000148.1 GCF_938018035.1 uncultured Campylobacter sp.
TCTCTCCGCACATACGCCATTGAAATTTCTTTCTGCACGCCCGCCGTTAAAACTCTCCCCGCAGCTCTGCCGTAAAATTTCGCCGGGCATCTGATTCAAGAATTTTGTCTATCTGCGTAGCGAGCGGCTGCCGTCTGTCCGTAAAATTCAGCATAAATTTGACGCTGCGACCGCACGCGGCTGTCGCTCCAAATAAACCGCAGCATAACCCGCGAGATCGCTCGCCGCTAGGAGCTAAAGCCGCAAAGCCGTGCGGCGGTGACAAAGCATAAATTTAAAAGAGGAATTTTGCTCTTTACGCTACTTCGCGCAAATAGCGCGGCAAGGCGTAAATTTAAAATTTAGAGCGTAAATTTTAAGGCTTTAAAATTTACAGCCCGAGCTCTATCGCCAGATCCTTTACCGCTTTGAGATTTACCTTGCCGCTGCCGAGCACCGGGATTTGCTCCACTTTTTTCACGACGCTTGGCTGCATTATCGGTGCAAGCGCGGAGTCCTTTAGACGGCGCAAAATTTCATCCTCGCTCGCCTCGCCCACGTAAAGCAGAGCGATCTTTTCGCCCTTTTTCTCGTCTTTTAGGTTCACGCACGAATAGATCGCGCTCTCGCCCAAAATTTCGCCCACGGCGCTTTCTACCGCGCCCAGACTTATCATCTCGCCGCCGATTTTGGCAAAGCGCGAAAGGCGGTCGGTGATAAATAAAAACCCATCGTCGTCGATATAGCCGATGTCGCCGCTTTTGTAGTAGCGCACGTCGTTTATTTGCGCGATCGCTTCGGCGGTTTTTGCCGGTTCATCGTAGTATTCCTTCATAACCTGATGTCCGCCGATTAAGATAAGCCCCTCCTGCCCGTTTGGCAGCGGCTGCAGCGAGGCGGGATCGGTGATCTTTATGACCGTGCCCGCAAGCGGCAAGCCGACGCTCTTTTCGCGGTTGAAGTGAAGCTCTTTGAAAAAATCGGGCTCGAGGACATTCGGCGTATTTACGCTCACCACCGGCGCAGTCTCGGTCGTGCCGTAGCCCTCGTAAATTTCGATGCCGAATTTTATCTTAAATTCCTTGCGGACGTTTTCGTTTAGCTTCTCCGCGCCCGCAATCGCCAGGCGGATGCTTGCTAACATAAGCGGATTGAGCCTTTTATTTTTGGTGTAGAGCCTAAAAAACGTCGAAGTACCGAACATTATCGTAGCGCCGTATTTTGCGCTCATCTTGCCGACGCTAAAGGCGTCCGTAGGATCGGGCACGTGGATGCTTAAAATTCCGTCGTTTAGCGGAAATAGCGTCGTTACGGTAAGCCCGAAGCAGTGAAAGATCGGCAGCGACGCTAAAATCGCGTCGTGCTCGGTGGCGTTTATGAGCTCCG
This sequence comes from uncultured Campylobacter sp., assembly GCF_938018035.1. GTDB lineage: Bacteria > Campylobacterota > Campylobacteria > Campylobacterales > Campylobacteraceae > Campylobacter_B. The sequence goes on from NZ_CALIJF010000148.1 coordinate 1,366, forward strand.
AGATTTGTCGGACGTTCGCCATTATATTTTTGTGCGTTAAAACCACGCCTTTGGGCTTTCCCTCGCTGCCGCTGCTAAATAAAATTGTCGCTACGTCATCTATCGCGTGCGGCTTAAAATACAGCGCGCGAAATAAAATTTTAGGCATCAGCAGCGATTTTAGCGCGCAGGCTATGCGCTCGTTTTTAGAGGCGCCCTCGCTTAGATCTTCAAGATACACGAGCCGATCGCCGATCGAGCTTTCCAGCTCAAAGCCCTTTGATTTGAGCTTTTCTACGAATTTGCGCGAGCTGATGATCGTGCGGATGTTTGCTTTATCTGCGCAGTAGATTAAATTTTCTTCGCTTAGCGTGTAGTTTAAATTTACGCTCGTTTTGCCCATCGCAAAAAGCGTTAAATTTACGGCGCTTGCGATGACCGAGCTAGGCAAAATGATACCGACGTTTTCCTCGCTGCCTATGCGGCTCTTTAGCCTTTTGCGAAGTATCAAAACGGCGCTCATCATCGCTAAATTTGTGAGACTTGCTCCCGTGCTATCGACCGCCACGCGCTTAAAAGGCGATCGTTTGGCCTGATTTAGCCAGTTGTAAGCAAGCGGCTTTAGGCTTGCGAGGTATTTGCCCCAGCTGAAAAACGATAGCTCCGTTACCGCACGTTTTACTTCATGCGCCTTGGAATTTGCCTCGATCGGCGCGCCGAAACTTACGCGAAGCGCATTTTTGCCGCTTTGCGAGATCGTTCTTTTATAATGCTCGCTGGCGCGCGAAAACGTCGATCCCCAAAGCCCTCTGATATAAAAAGGCACGATTACGGAGTTCGTATCGTGCGCGGCGAGCTCAAATCCGCCCTGAAACTCGTCTATGCGGCCGTTGTAGCTGATGTGGCCTTCTGGGAAGAGCCCGACCACTTCACCAGCATTTAGCGCCTCGCGGATGCTTTCGATCGCGCTTTTACTAACGCCCGCTCCGATCGGAATGACGCGGAAAATTTTAAAAAACCACTTCAAATACCACAGATCGTAGTAGCTGCGATGCATTACGAAGCGCACCCCGCGCGGGCAGGCAAGCTGCACCACCGCCCAATCGATCCAGCTGATATGGTTGCCCAAAAGCAGTACGCCGCCTTTTTGCGGGATGTTTTCGATGCCGTCTACGTGGACTTGATAGCCAAATTTCATAAACGGAATGAGTAAAATTCTAACGAAAAGCTGCGGCAGATATTTCGCGCCGAAGATCCCGCAGATGAGCACGCACAGTGCCGCCATAACGAAAATTTCGCCGCTGGCGACCGCAAAATGCACCAAGATGATGGCGATGAGCAAAAACAGCACCATAAAGATATTTTGGATAAAATTTGAGCCCGCAAGCACCCGCCCCATGCGCTCGTCGGCGGTAAAAAACTGAATTACGGCGTTGAGCGGCACGATGAAAATTCCGCCGCTAAATCCGAAGAAAAACGACGCCGTGCCGAGCCAAAATACCGAGTGCGCGTTGGCTAGCACCATTAGCGCGAGTGCAAGGCCAAATGCACCGAACGGCACGATACCGAGCTCGATATGTTTTTTGCAGTAGCTGCCCGCAAAGATCGAGCCTAGCGCGATTCCGATCGCGCTAAGAGCTAAGATCACCTGGATCACCATTACGTTGTCGCTGCCGCTAAGAGCTTTGTAGTGAGCCGGGAAGGTCGCGATCACAAGCTGCGAGACAGCCCAAAACATCGCAAGTCCGAGCGTGCAGAGTAGGACGTTTTTGTCTTTGATTACAAATTTTAAATTTTGCTTCAAGTAGCGCAGGTGGAGATATTCTTTCGTGTCAAATTCCGCCTGCGGCTGCGCGGCGTCGAAGAATGGAATTTTATACGAGTAGTATGTTTCAAGCGCAGAGCCCGCGACCAAAAGCACGCCGATGAACCAAACCGAGCTCATTAGCTCGCCCGCGTCGCTGCTGCGGGCTGCAAACAGCTCGAAAATCACCGAAAACACAAGCGATGAAAGCAGAATCGCGATGATGGTAAGAGCCTGTACGAGGCCGTTTGCCGCGCCTAAATTTTTCGCGCCGACGATCTTTTTAATCAGGCCGTATTTGGCGGGCGAGTAGATCGCGCTTTGCGCCGCAAGCAGGATCGTCATAAAAAATGCGAAATAAAACCACCCACACAGATAACCTAGCGTAATGAGCGCGGTAAGCGCGACGCCAAGTTTTGCGCAGATCCGCGTGATGCGGGTACGCGAGAATTTATCGTTGAGATAGCCGCTGGCGCTAAAAAGAAATACGTAAGGCAGTAAAATCAGCAAATTTACAAGCGAGGTAAGGGCGATGAGAGCGCCGGAATCGGCGCTTTTTACAAGGACGTTTTGAATCGTGATCTTATGGCCCAGATCGACGCTTGCGTTGATAAACATAATCGCCAAAAACGGCAAAAATCCGTTGATTTTTAATAAAGATTTCAAGCTATCTCCTTTAAAAACGGGATTTTATCTCACGGAAGTTAATAGACGCAAATTTAAGGCGGCTTCGCTACAATTACGCAAAAATTAAAGGAAAAATATGAAAGTTCAAATCACAAATCACGACGTCGATAACCTCAATAAATTTATGCTGCTTTACAGCAAAAAGGCGCGCAAGCAGCGCCTAGTCAGCACCTACGCCATACCGTTTGAGTTTTTGCTTATGGGCATCATCATCGACGGGCTTTTAAAAACGGCGCCGATTGCGAGCGTGGCGTCGGTTATTTTGGGCGCGGCGTGGCTTATTTTTTATCCGAAATTTTACCGCCGCATGCTAAGAAAACATCTCTCTGCCGCTAAGCTCGCGCAAGACTCGAGCATAGAGATGGAATTTATCGCGGGCGAGTATGAAATTTCATTTTCAAAGGGCGAGCCGCGCGCAAGCGAGAAATTTGCCGCGCGCTCGCTAAATCGAATCGCTGCGGGCGGGGAGAATTTTTTCTTGGCGTTTGATCGCGGCTTTCATATTGTGCTTCCAAAAAATGCCGAGACGGACGCTGCGGTGCAGCAGCTCGCGGATCTGCGCGGGCTACAGATCGAATCCGTGGATATGGACGTTGAAATTTAGAGCTTTAATTTTAAATTCACGGCTCGTAAAATTCGCGATATAAATTTAAAATTCTAGAATTCTGCCTTTGGAATTCGGGTTGCAGCGGCGTTTATTTGTAAAATCCATTTAAATTTTTGTTCGTGATATCGTAATCTTGGGGCGGGAAGGGGGCTTGAATTGCGAGGTCGCTCCCCTTCCCGCCCCAAACC
>NZ_CALIJF010000149.1 GCF_938018035.1 uncultured Campylobacter sp.
AAAACGAGAATCAAGAAGCGACCGAGGCATATCTGTACGCGCTATATGAGCTTGGCATGATCGACGAGTTTAGAGAGCAGCTAAGCCTCGCCGACGGCGACGAGTTTGAGAAGTTTAAAATTCTGCTATTTTTGCGAGACAACGGCAAAAACGTCCCTGCGTCGCTGTTATTTTAGCTCGGTAATTTTGCGAGTTCGTTTTGTGCGGGTAAGAGAGGCTGCTTTTTACGCTCTTTGCGTCCATTAAACACAGCCTGCGCGATAAAATTTAAAGTGCGGATAAAATTCCAACTCGCGCAAATTTGAAATTTCAAAATTTATCGAAAAATCAATGCGCGCAAGCGGTAAAATTTAAAAGATTTGCTTGCGTAGTGCGCGTGTAAACGGATTTTGCATTTACGCGATGAAATTTAGAATTTAAATGTAAAGCGCAAGACTTGCTAGCCGAATAAAGTACTGAAATTTTAAAATCCACGCGGCGTTTTGCAAGCTGCTTGCCAGGTTCGCCGTGCAAATAAAATTTAGCGGCGATCATTCTTGCTGCCGTTTTGCCGCCATGCAAATTAGCTAAGCTTAAAAATAAAATTCGCGCCTAAATTCGAATACGCGGCCTATGAAATTTAAAATTTTAAAGCTCGCGGCAAAACCCGCTGCAAGCATTGCGGTATTAAATTTAAAGGTTTAAATTCAAACGAAATCAAAATAAGAAATTTAAAATGACGAAAGATTTTTTTAAAAAGGACCCTCTATTTTTGGCGCCTTTGGCGGGCTTTTCAGATCCGCCGCTGCGGGGCGTAGTGAAAAAATTCGGCTGCGACGCGACCGTAAGCGAGATGATAAGCGCAAATGCCCTTGTTTTCGAGGGCGAAAAAACGCTAAAGATGCTCGAAAAAAATGCCGCCGAAACCCCATTTTTCGTGCAGATCGCAGGCAGCGATGCGGAGATCGTCAAAAAGGCGGTTCTGCTCATCAATAAATTTGACGGCATCGACGGCATCGATTTAAACTGCGGCTGCCCCGTCCCCAAGGTCGTAAAGCAGGGCGCCGGCTCGGCGCTGCTGCTTGATCTGCCCCGTCTATCGCGCCTGGTTGAGACGATCAAAAAGTATTCGAATAAAAAATTTACGAGCGTGAAGGTGCGGCTGGGCTTCGGCGCCGTGGATATCGAAAATATCGCGCGCGCCGTACAAAGCGCAGGAGCCGATTTTATCGCGATTCACGGTCGCACCAGAGCGGGCGGATACAGCGCGGCGGTGGATTACGGCGCGATCGCAAGAGCTAAACGCGCGCTGCAAATCCCCGTGATCGCAAACGGCGACATAAACTCCGCCAATGCGCCCGCAGTGCGAGACCTTAGCGGCGCAGACGCGCTGATGATCGGTCGCGCGGTAATCGGCAGGCCGTGGATCTTTCGCGAGATCAAAACGGGCGAGCAGGCAAGCGACGCGCTAAAAAAAGAGGTCGTGCTTTATCATTTCTCCCAGATGCTCAGCCATTACGGTAGCCACGGCGTAGCGATATTTCGCAAGCATCTGCACGAATACTCCAAGGGGCGCGAAAATGCCGCAAGCTTTCGCGAGCAGATCAACCACGCCGCCGCCGAGAGCGAGATGGCGCGGCTGATCGAGGAATTTTTTAGTTAAATTTAGAATTTTAGGAATCCTGATGATTATTTTAAAAATTATAGCCTGCGCGTTTTCTATGGGTTTTTGCTTCACAAGCGTTTTAATTTTAGTGGATTTGTCAGTAGAGCTATTTTTCGTCGCTTTTAGCGATAGATATGGCTATCTTTCAGAATGGTTGCAGGAAAGGTGTGTATATTTTGTAGTTCTTTGGATATTTTTCTGCGGAATTTGCGCGATACTTGCCGAAAAACTAAAGGATTTTGATAGGCTTGTGAATTTTTTCGTCAATCTGTTTTTGCCGACCGTGGCGATTTGGATAATATCGCCGTTTTTGGGGATAACGATCGCTGCGGCATTTGAATTACATGGAGGCGATATATTAATCGGCATCTGCACGGCTTACGTTTTAGCTCTGATCGTGGTAGCCGAAGTCTTAAAACAAGTTTATTCACCTAAAACCTAGCGCGCGGAATTTTAAAATTTAGTGCAGAATTTCGCCTTGAAATTCTTGGTCGCCGCTTACAATCACAGCCCGCGCGTTAAAAGACGATGGCGTTAAAATTTAAGGAGAAATTATGGAAAATATCTACGTCATCGGCGATGTGCACGGCTGCTACAGATCACTTTTGGCATTAATAGAGCAGCTGCCGCATAAATTTGATAGTAAAATTTGCTTTGTGGGCGATCTGATCGACCGAGGTCCTGCGAGCGCGGATGTGGTTGAATTTGTGCGCGTCCGCGGATATGACGCGGTGATGGGCAATCACGAAAAGCGCTTTGTAAGCAACGCAAAAACTGCCCTAAGGTGCGCAAAGACGGGCAAATTTACGAGCTCAAATGACCTCTACGCATTTTTTAGCCTGGATGAAAGCTGGCTATTTAATAATGGCGGTGAAGCGACGCTAGCGTCGTATTATCGTCACGGAGGCGTGAAGCAATGCAAGGAGCA
>NZ_CALIJF010000150.1 GCF_938018035.1 uncultured Campylobacter sp.
GCGATCATATCGAGCCCCACCGAGCAGATCGCGGTCATCGCTTCGAGCTTTTCTAGGCTTAGCGAGCCCGCGCGCACTGCGGCGATCATGCCCTCGTCTTCGGAGACGGGGATAAACGCGCCGCTAAGCCCGCCTACTTGGTTGCAGGCCATCACTCCGCCCTTTTTTACCGCGTCATTTAGCAGCGCTAGAGCTGCCGTCGTGCCGTGCGTGCCGACGCGCTCTAGTCCCATCTCCTCAAGCACGCGCGCGACCGAATCGCCCACCGCCGGAGTCGGAGCTAGCGAGAGATCGACGATGCCAAATTTCACGCCAAGGCGCTCGGACGCCATTTGACCGACGAGCTGTCCGATGCGCGTGATCTTAAACGCCGTCTTTTTCACGGTCTCTGCCACCACGTCAAAGCTCGCCCCGTGCACCTTCTCAAGCGCGCGCTTAACGACGCCGGGGCCCGATACGCCCACGTTTATTACGACCTCGGCCTCGCCCACGCCGTGAAATGCGCCCGCCATGAAGGGATTATCCTCGACGGCGTTGGCAAATACGACGAGTTTGGCGGCGCCAAGATCGGAAAGCCGCGCCGTTTCTTTGATCACGCGCCCCATGTCAGCGACCGCGCTCATATTTATGCCCGTCTTGGTCGAGCCGATATTAACGGACGCACAGACCTTCTGCGTCGCGGCAAGTGCGGCGGGGATGGAGTTGATTAAAATTTTATCGCCCTTTGCGTAGCCCTTTTGCACTAGCGCCGAAAAGCCGCCGATAAAATCGATACCGACCTTTTTGGCCGCCTCGTCCATCGCTTTAGCAAGCGGCACGTAGTCAGTAGCGTTCGTCGCCGCGCCGATGATGGCGATAGGCGTTACGCAGACGCGCTTATTTACGATCGGAATGCCGAGCTCTGCTGAAATTTTATTGCCGACCTTTACCAGATCGCGCGCTTTATCGGTGATTTTTGCGTAAATTTTCTCCGCTGCCTTGTCGATATCGGGATCGATGCAGTCAAGCAGGCTGATGCCCATCGTGATCGTGCGGATGTCGAAATTTTGCTCCTCGATCATCGCGATCGTTTCGGTTACGTTTTTGATGTCCATATCGGCGCCTTAGATGTTGTGCATGGCGTCAAAGATCGCCGAGCTTTGGATGTTGATCTTAACTTTTAGCTTTTCGCCTAGCTCGTTTAGCTCCTCGCGCAGAGCCGTGAAGTCCTGCTTTTCGTCGCTGGAAACCACCGCCATCATCGTAAAAAACTCATCCAAAACCGTCTGGCTGATGTCGTCTATGTTTAGCCCAAGCTGCGCGAGCTTGGCCGAAACGCCCGCTACAATGCCAACTTTGTCCTTACCGATCACCGTTACGATCGCTTTCACTCTTGCTCCTTTTTAAAATTTATTTAGCTATTTTGAGCGCGGAAGCCCTTTAAAACTACTGAATTTTGCTGCCGTTTGAAATTATCAGCGCAAATACAATTGCGACAAAAGCGTAAAATATTACCGCGAGCCATATCGCCCATCTATTCACGCCGCCGCCCCGTCTTAGGGCTTCATCGTCCTGCTTATCTAGCAATGAAACAAAACTATCGCAAACGTAATATTTCGCCATAGTCCCGCTACTGACGCTAATTGCCGTTCCTATAGTTCTATCATGTCCATCCAAAAACGGAACGAAGCAGGTAGCCACCGCAACGGCAAATAGGGCTGCGGCAATTTTGTATTCCTTGCGGTACAGAAAAAAGAACAGCGTACCGAAAAAGGCCCACCAACTCCACGTGCTTACGTAAGTTAGCTCGCGCTGCTTGCCGGCGGCGAAAAATTTCTCGCAGGCACGTGCGTAAATTTCAACCTTGCTAGGAGTTTGCAAGAAAATTTCCAGCTTCTGTCGAAGCAGCTTACCGTCAGATAAAATTTCTCTAGCGTAATCCGTCATCTCACCCTCCTTAGCGATAAATCCCCACGGCGGCGCGAACCTTTTGCATCAATGAAGCAGCCGTCGCAGCCGCTCTTTGCGCGCCCTGTCTTAGCATCTCATCTAAAATTTCGCGGTGGCTTTGATAGTATTCAAATTTATCTCGCGCATCTTTGAAGTAGCCCTGCACGAGCTCGTTTAGATACGCCTTGAAGTGCCCGTGCCCCTCGCCTCCGCGCTCGTAGCGAGCCTGCAGTTCCGTCTGCTCCGCTTCGTTTAAAAATAGCTTCGCGATATTATAGACATTGCACCCGCGCCACTGCTTAGGCGCTTCTAGCGGCTCGGAGGTCGTTACGATACTTGAAATTTGCTTCTTTAGCGTCGCGGCATCTGCAAAAATATCGATCGTATTGCCGTAGCTCTTACTCATCTTGGCACCGTCTGTGCCCGGCACGATCGCCACTTCATCGTTTACGCGCGCTTGCGGAATAGTTAAAATTTCGCCGTGGGCGTTGTTAAATTTAAGCGCGATGTCGCGGGCGATCTCGACGTGCTGGATCTGATCCTTGCCCACGGGCACGACCTCCGCGCTGTATAGCAGGATGTCCGCCGCCATCAGCACGGGGTAGCTAAACAGATCGTGCTTGCTCTCAAAGCCCTTAGCGATCTTGTCTTTGTATGCGTGCGCTCGCTCGAGCAGCCCCATCGGCGTGTATCCGCTTAAAATCCAGTAAAGCTCCAGCACCTCTTTTACGTCGCTTTGCACCCAAAACACCGTCTTTTTCGGATCGATCCCCAGCGACAAAAACGCCGCGGCGGCCTCGTAGGTGGAGTTTTTTAGCTTTGCGCCGTCGCTTACGGACGTGAGCGCATGGTAGTTTGCGATAAACATAAACATCTGCTCGCCCGCGTTTTGCGCATCCACCATCTGTTTGATACTCGCGAAGTAGTTGCCCAAATGCAGCTTGCCGCTGGGCTGAAGACCCGTTAAAATTCTCATCGTTGCTCCTTTAAATCAAAATCAAATCGCCGTCTACGAAGCCCACGGCGACGTGCTTGCACTTAAAAATTTTAGCGCTAGGCATCTGCTCTCGCAGCTCGCGCAGAACCTGTACGAGCAGTTTTAAAACCTGTCGCCACGAAAGCTCGCTTAAAAATTCAAGCTGCAAGCGCGAGCTTTGCGGATAAAATTCATCCTCGTCCTCGCACGCCCAGTAGTCGTCATCCCCGTCGTAGCTGCTCGATCCTGCTAGCTGTAGCGCATAAGGCTCGTAAAGATCGAAGTGCCACGCGATCACGCGCTTTGGAATTTCCTCGCGTTCTAAGCCCTCTAGTAGCTCGCGCAGCTTTTGCTTTAGCGCCTCTTTCTTTTTAAGTTTATCGCTTTTGCCCTCTTTACCGTGCGACTCGGAATTTTTGCCGCCGCCCGGGCACTTTTGTTTAGACATCTTTTTTCCTTTTAAATTTAGCTCGTCGCAGGCGGAGCAAATTTCTTTTATGATCTTTTTTACGCTTTTATTTTCCACGTCGATTACGATGTCGGCCTTTTTTTCATACGCCCCGTCTCTTTCGGCGTGCAGCGCCGCGGCCTTTTGCAGATCCGCTAACAGCGGGCGCTTGGCAAATTTTTTCTCCGCGTTCTCGCTGTTTTTTAAGCGCTCGATTATCCCTTCAAAGCTTGATTTCAGATACACGACGGTGCCGATTTTGTTTAAATTTTTCACGGCGTAAAAGCCGCCGCCCGTAGAGATCACGGCGCAGCGGACGGACTTTTCTAAAAATTTCGCAAGGCCCTCTTCCATCTTTCTAAAGCTCTGCTCGCCCTGCTCTTTAAAAATTTGCCCGATCTTTTTATTGGCGTAGCTTTCGATCATATCGTCGCAATCAAGCGCAAACATCCCGCTTTGCGCAGCCAGCGCCCGTGCTACCGTACCCTTGCCGACCCCCATAAAGCCGATGAGCACGATATTACCGCTCTTCATCGCTCTCCCCTTTTTTGCGCGGCAGCAGCACTAGGGGACTTCCCGAAAGGGCAAAGCTTGCGCGCAGTCTGTTCATCAAATAGCGCTTGTAGCTAAAATGCAGCGCTTGCGGGCGGTTCATCACAAGAGCGATCTTCGGCGGCGCAAAGCCGATCTGCGCGGCGTAGTAAATTTTAACCGATTTGCCCCGCTCGCGAGGTATCGGATGCGCCTTTATCGCGGCTTCTACCGCTTCATTGATCCTTGCGGTGCCGAGCTTGCGCGTGAAATTTGAATAAACCTCCAAAATGAGCGGGTAAATTTTATGGATCCGCTTCCTATCCGTCGCGCTGACGCTGATGATCGGCGCGTATGAAAGGAATTTAAACCTATCGCGCAGATCGCGGCAAAACTCGTCGTAATCGCGCTCGCAAAGATCCCATTTGTTTAAAATTATGATGAGCCCAAGTTCAAATTTAGCCGCAAGCCCCGCGATGCGCTCGTCCAGCTCGTTTAGCGGCTCGCTTGCGTCAAGCACCAAAAGCGCGATGTCAGAGCTTTGTAAAATTTTTTCGGTGCGATTTAGCGCGAAGCGCTCGATGCCCTCGATCTTGCCACGGCGGCGAATGCCTGCCGTGTCGATAAACTCGAGCGTGCGCCCCTCAAATTCCGTGCTTTCGTTTACCGGGTCGATCGTCGTGCCCGCATAATCGCTCACGACCGAACGCTGCGAGCCGACAAGTGCGTTTAGAAGGCTTGATTTACCGACGTTTACCCGCCCGATGATACCTACGCCGATGGTCTTGTCTGCATAAAATTCCTCGTCGCGCCCCTCTTTCGGCTCGCCCTCGTCGTTAAAGCCCTCTATAAAATCATCAAAAATTTCATCCTCATCCTGCTGCGCGGGCGCAGGGTCTAAAAAGCCATATATCCACTCTTTCAGCTCATCGATGCCGCTGTTGTGAGAAACGGAGATCGGAAAAAATTTAACGCCGAATTCGTTAAACTCCCAGCTGCGCTCCTCGTCGCGCTTGCCGTCGATCTTATTGACCGCTAGGGCAATGGGCTTACCGAGCTTTTGCAGCGAGAAAAATATCCGCCGCTCATCATCGCTCGGAAGCAGCTTACCGTCCGTCATAAAGATTATCAAATCCGCGCTTTTTGCCTCGCTTAGCGTCTTAGCCTGCACGCGCGCAAACAGCTCGGAGGCGTCGTCCAGACCGCCAGAATCGATCACGCGCACGCGACGATCGAAAATTTCGGCTTCGGCTCTATTGGTATCGCGCGTCGTGCCCGCAACGTCGCTCGTGATGGCGATACGAGCGCCCGCTAGACGGTTAAAAAGGCTCGACTTGCCGACGTTGGGGCGCCCGATGATGATCAAACTTTTCACGTTCGTCCTTGTAGTTTTTGGCGCGATTATAACCAAAAATAGATTAAAGCCAAATTCTACGCGCTCGCTCGCGCAAGTCGGGCGGCAAAATTTTATAAAATTTAGGCGCTAAATTTAGCGAAATTTTATCGCGGCACGAGCAAAACTCCGCTCGTAAAAAGGCGCCAAGGCGCGCGAGGCGTCGCCGAACATATCGCCGAGGCGGGGCTGTGCGTAAATTTTATAAAATTTTAAAACCGAAGCCTGTCCGCGAAATCTAGCGGTCGAAGCACAAAAACGGGCGAGGACGCGCGAAAGTATATAAACCCGCAGTTGCGTAAATTTTGACTATTCCGCGCATACAAGCGCCGAAGTGCAAAATCGAGCCGTCGCGCCAGGCGCGCAAAAGCAGGCGGCGCGACGAAATATTAAAACGGCGGAATATTAAAATTTAATCATTATGCGTGTATAATTCCGCAAATTTAAAGGGGCGCGATGAAATACAACAACTTCTTGCTGCACCATCTAAGCGTATATTATATGCTGATGGCGTGCTTTTACAACTCTCTTACGGGCGTTTTTGCCAAGCTTTTGGGCGCGCAAATTTCATCGCTTGAGGTCGTACTCTTTCGCAATCTGCCGGGGCTTTTGATCCTACTTTATAAAATCAAGGCTCGTCCGCGCGCGGCGCGCTCGTCGCGAATCGAAAGTAGGACGGCGTGAAGAAGAAATTTTACTCCGCGTTTTGGCTGAAACATCTGGGCGTTTATTATATGCTCGTAGCGAGCTTTTATTTCGCGCTAAACGGCGCTTTGGCCAAGGTCATGGCGGAGCGAATGAGCAGCGCCGAGATCGTGTTTTTCCGCAACGTCGTAGGCATCGCGATCGTGCTGTTTTCGCTAAGGCGGGTAAAAAATCTGGGCCCGGGCGGCAAGCCGTGGCTGCTCGCGTTTCGCGGCTTTATCGGCAGCTGCGGTATCTTAGCGACCTTTTACAACATCGCTCACATCGATCTTGGCACCGCTTTTACCTTCCAAAAGACGGCGCCCATTTTCACCGCGCTATTTTCGGCGTTTTTCTTAGGCGAAAAGCTAAGCTCGCGCGGTTGGTTTGCGATACTGCTGGGCTTTGGCGGGATTTTACTCGTCGTGCGCCCGCACATCGGCATCAGCGTAACCGACGCGGTGGGAATTTTCGGCGGCATGTGCGCGGGGCTTGCATACACGAGCGTGCGCGAGCTTCGCAAACACTACGCCACCAACCTCATCGTGCTGGTCTTCGTCTCATCCGCTACCTTTCTAAGCGCGATGATGATGGCTGCGGGCTGGGCGCTCGGTGATAGCGAGGTTAAAATTTTAGGACTTTTCAGCGGGGCAGATTTGGCGAGGCTTGCTTACTTCAACCCGCCAAGCCTTTTTGGCTGGGTGCTCGTGGCGCTTCTGGGCGTCAGCGGGATCTACTTTCAAATTTACATGACGCGCGCCTACGCCGCTTCGCGCAAAGCGGGTATCGTCGCTGCGATCAGCTATAGCGACATTCTCTTTAGCATGGCACTCGGCATTATGCTAGGCGATCATCTGCCCGGTCCGATCGTGCTAGCGGGCATCGCGGTGGTGATTTTAAGCGGAATTCTAATCGCTCGTGAGCGCTAAATTTAAATCTAATTCAAATGCGGCGCAAAGCTAAATTTTATCCGCGCCGCAAGCCTACGCTAAATTTCAGCAGTCTAAAAGCTTAAAAAGACTAACATTCAAATCAAAGTTCTACGGCGTAGAAATATTTTTCGACGGATTTAAAATTTTATGCATTTTATCGGTATCGACATCGGCTCTACCTCGTCAAAGGTCGCCGTTATGAACGAACGCGGCGAATTTTGCGAGCTATTTTTGCTGCCAAGCGGCTTTAGCGCGGTCAAGGTCGCGCGCCAGATCAAGCAAGCCTTAGAGCAAAAAGGCTACGCAGAGGGCTTCGTGACGGCTACGGGCTACGGACGCGTTAGCGTAGAGTACGCGCAGCTTAGCATGAGCGAAATTTTATGCCACGGGCTTGGGGCACACTTTTTATTTGAGCAAGACTGCACCGTCATCGATGTGGGCGGGCAAGACACCAAAGCGATCAAAATAGAAAACGGCAAACCAGCGGATTTTATCATGAACGACAAATGCTCGGCGGGCACGGGTAAATTTTTAGAGATCAGTGCGGGCCGCTTGGGGCTTGAGCTAAGCGAAATTTACAAAACCGCCCGAAAAAATCCCGCGATTAAACTAAGCTCGACCTGCACTGTTTTTGCAGAAAGCGAGATCGTCTCGCTAAGCGCAAATGGGGCTGAAACTAGCGAGATCGCCTACGCTATCGTGGATTCCTCCGCGCACAAGGTCGCCTCACTCATCAAACGGCTGGAAAATCAAATTTACTTTTTAAGCGGCGGGCTTAGCAACGTGCCGCTCTTTAAACAGCTTCTAGGCGAGCATCTGGGGGCTGAAATTTTTACTCACGAAAACGCAATCTACTGCGGCGCGATGGGCGCTTCGCTTATCGGCGCACGCAAAGCAAACGAAATTTCAAAGGAGACGAGATGAAGATGGATTTTGACGCGCTTAAAAAGCGTAACGCAATGGCTCTGCACGATCTAAAAGAGCAAGGCAAACACGTAGTTGGAATGTTTTGCACCTATTCGCCGAAGGAGCTTATTTACGCCGCGGGCGCCGTGCCGGTTGGGCTTTGCGCCTATGACGAAAGCCCGATAGATGCCGCTCATGCCGAGCTTCCGCGCAATCTTTGCCCGCTAATTAAAGCAAGCTACGGCTACGCGGTTACGAAAAAATGCCCCTATATGAACGCTAGCGATCTCGTCATAGGTGAAACGACCTGCGACGGCAAGAAAAAGATGTATGAGCTGCTTGCAAAGCATAAGGACGTCCACGTACTGCAACTGCCGAATATGACTGGCGGCAAGAGTTTGGAGCTTTTTACCGATGAGCTTAGGAAATTTCGCAAAGTTTTGGAGCAAAAATTTAATACGAAAATCACGGATGAAGCGCTACTTGATGCGGTGCAAATTTACAACGAAGAGCGCGATGTGATGTTGGAGCTTTTAGAGCTTGGCAAACTAAATCCGATGCCGGTAGCGGGCAGCGAAATTCATCAAATTTCATTTGCGAGCGACTTCATATACGACAAGCAGGAGAAGCTTAAAATGATACGCGCCTACATAGCCGCCGCAAAGGAGATGACCCCGCCGAAAACTCGCAAAAAGCGGATCATCATCACAGGCTGTCCAAGCGGAGGCGTGTATGAAAAGGTTATCAAGCAGATAGAGGAGCTGGGCGCGGACGTAGTGGCATTTGAAAACTGCTCCGGCACCAAAGGCTATCAAAACCAAGTGCAAACGAAGGGCGATCTGGTAACAAATATCGCCGAGCGCTATCTCAAAATCCCCTGTTCGGTGATGTATCAAAACGACGCACGCTCGGATATTATCAAGGAATTTATCCATGAGTATCAAGCGCACGGCGTCATCGACGTCGTGCTAAGCGGCTGCCACACCTACGCGATCGAGACGAACAAGATCAAAGAAGCCAGCCGTGAAGCTGGAGCAAACTATATGTCGCTGGAGACTGATTATTCAAAACAAGACGTCGGGCAAATTCGCACGCGCTTGGAAGCGTTTATCGAGCTACTTTAGCGAGTCTTACTTGAAATTTTGAAATGAAGAATTTTCTAAATTTAAAAACAAACCAAAGAAAGGAGAGGTTGTATGAAATTTAAGGAGATAGACGAATCTCGTCGCGGCTTTTTAAAAGGAGCTTTAGCGGCAGCCGCCATCGCCGGACCGGAAGCAATGCTCGCTGGCTATACGCCATTTAAGCCCGATTCGCTGCAGGTTTGGTCGTGCGGAGGACTGTCCGAAGCATTTAACGAGCTAAACGCCATTTATGAGTCAAGGACGGGACATAATATCCAATACACCGGCGCCTTTGCGGGTGCGCTCGGAAAGTCGCTACTGGCCTTGCAGGGCAAGACGGAGGTTTTCGGCGCTCGCGTTTTGGAGCTGTCTCAAAAACTGCGTAAGGCTGGCCTTAGCCTCCGCTTTAGACCGCTATGTTTTACCGACTACGTTTTAGTAGTGCCAAAGGGCAATCCTGCGGGCGTTCGCGATCTAAAGGATTTGGCAGAGCCCGGCGTGCGGGTGATGCTGCCGCTAAGAGCTTCACCTCCTGGTAGCGGACCGGTAAAGGGAATTTTGAAAAATTCAGGTCTTACAGGGCCCGTTATGAAAAATATGGTCGCCAACGGCTCATGCGTCATCCAGATGATGTGCGATCTGGTAGAGGGCAAGGGTGATGCGTCCATCATCGAAAAGCGCCTAACGACGCACGATAGGTTTAAAGACAAAATCGAATATATGCCTATCGACGAAAAGCTCATCCCGCCCGGTCCGCTTACATTTACGCTAAATATCATGAAATACGTAAAAGACGAGAAGCTTGCCGATGACTTTGCGGACTTCGTCTGCTCGGACGGGCAGGAAATTTTCGAGCGGCACGGCTTTACCTCCATCCATTCGGCACGCGGGCTTGAACTCATAGAAAGGTTTGGTGTAAAAGATGTTTAGTATCGTAAATATGGCAAAGATGAAAAAAGTCTCTAGGCTAACTAAAATTCGTCGATTGGTGCAGCTGATTTTTATCGGCGCGATCGGGCAATGGGCGTATTACGGAATTTTTAGATGCCCTTTTATCGTGCCTTTCGTAAACTGCCAATCCTGTCCGATCGTTACGTGCTGGGGGCGGATCGCGACCGTGTTTTTCGGCTTTTGGCTGTTTATACCCGTGCTGGTTATTTTCCTTGGGCGCGCGTTTTGCGGCTGGCTTTGCCCGGGCGGATTCGTAAATCAAATGCTGGGCAAATTTGCCGCTTTTAAGCTCAAGCTAAAAAATAACAGGAAGCTACGATATGCGCAAATAGGCATGGTTCTAGCCTTTTTGCTTAGCGCGGGCGTGTATTTTATCTACGGCAATCCTCGCGTCATGATCCCTATCCGCACCAGCGACGAGTACTTAAACGCCGTTATCATGTCCTTTAAATTTTCCGACTGGTACTGGGCGGTTCGCACTGCCGTCGTCGTGGCCCTCATCGCCGCGTCCTTGATCGTCGCAAATTTATGGTGCCGCTTCGCCTGTCCTAGCGGCGGCATAATGGAGCTGTTGCGTAAAATTTCAATATTTCGCGTTTATAAAACGAGCGCCTGCGATAACTGCAACGCTTGTTTGCGCAAATGCGAAATGGGCACGAGACCGGACGAGATGAACTGCACGAACTGCGGCGATTGTATGGACGTTTGCCACGCAGACGCCATCAAATTCGGAAGGAAAAAAGATTGATGAATTTTTTCGCCAAACCCTCTTTCGACAACCACCCCTGCTTTAGCAAAAAGGCGTCCGCCGCCTACGGGCGCGTGCACCTTCCCGTAGCGCCACATTGCAATATCCAATGCAATTTTTGCAACCGCATCTACGACTGCGCCAACGAAAATCGCCCCGGCGTAACGGGGAGAGTGCAAAGCCCAGATGAGGCCGTGGAATACGTGGAAAATCTATTTAAATTTAGACAAGATATCTCTGTCATCGGTATCGCAGGGCCCGGGGATCCTATGTGCGATGCCGACAAGACCCTAGCGACTTTTGAAAAATGCAAAGCCCGCTTCCCTCACGCCCTACTTTGCCTATCCACAAACGGCCTATCCCTGCCCGAGCACGTGGATGATATCGTGCGGATCGGCGTGAGCCACGTGACGGTGACCGTTAATGCCGTAACGCCGGGCGTAGGCGGCAAAATTTATGCGTGGGTACGCCACAAAAACAAAATTTACCACGGCGAAGAGGGCGCTAAAATTCTTGCGGAGCGCCAAGAGGAAGGAATTCGCAAGCTAAAAGAAGCCCGTATGATCGTAAAGATCAATACGGTCGTAATCCCCGGCGTCAATATGGATCACGTCCCACGTATCGCCAAAAAAGCCAAAGAGTGGCAAGCCGATATCATGAACTGCATGGCGATGATCCCCGTGCATGACACCCCTTTTGCAAATATCAAATCGCCCTCGAATGAAGAAATTCGCAGCATGCGAAAGCTGATCGGCAGCTCCATTCATCAAATGACTCACTGCAGCAGATGCCGCGCCGACGCATGCGGCAAGCTTTGCGAGAAATGAAGACCTGCTTTTAGCGGGTCTTTTATCCGGCGCAGGATACACGCTCTCATAGCGCACAAAATTTTATGTAGAGATTTAAATTTAAAATTTGTCTAAATTTAGAGCTAGTAAGCAACCGATAAGCGGCTTTTTAGCGGCGGCGGTTTTTTAAAATTTAAAAAACGATTTTTCAATAATATTATTTTGCTTTTATTTAACTTTGGGTATAATTCTCCCAAAATTAGGCATCTGAAAAAACCGTATAACGGTAAAATAAAGGAGACATCATGGAAAACGTTTCAAGACGTGATCTGCTCAAAATGAGCCTAGTTGGCGCGGGTGCTTTAGCGCTCGGCTCCGTAAACGCAAATGCTGCGGTTAACGCTAAAGACGTCAAATTTGACGAAGAGTGGGACGTAGTCATCGTGGGCTCTGGTTTTGCAGGACTAGCAGCCGGTATCACCGCAGCCGAAAAGGGCAATAAAGTCCTAATCCTAGAAAAGATGGGACGCGTAGGCGGTAACTCCGTAATTAACGGCGGCATATTCGCCGTTCCAAACAGCGACAAACAAAAAGCAGAAGGCATCAAAGATAGCAACGAGCTATTTATCAAAGACTGCCTAAAAGCCGGCCGCGGCCTAAACCACGTAGATCTAATCGACACCATCGCTACTCGCGCGCAAGACGCATATAAACTAACTCTAAAATGCGGCGCTAAATACATAGATAAAGTTACTCACGCAGGCGGACACAGCGTACCTAGATCGCTTCAGACCGCTAACGGCTCGGGCTCAGGTATCGTTCAGCCGATGGTAGAATACTTTAAAAATCTACAAGGCTGCGAGCTAAGACAAAGAGCTAAATTTGACGAGTTCGTACTCGGCGAAGACGGCGGCGTAGACGGAGTGATCATCAGAGAGGATTATAAATTTGATCCAAAGAGCCAAAAAGACGACGCCGAAAACACTACCGGAACTAAAAAAACTATAAAAGCTAAAAAAGGCGTAGTACTAGCTGCAGGAGGATTTTGCCGCGACGTATTCTTTAGACAAGTCCAAGATCCATCTATCTTGCCTACTACGGATAGCACCAACCATCCGGGAGCAACCGCAGGCGCTATGAAAGAGGCATTTAGAATCGGCGCAACTCCAGTGCAGCTAAGCTGGATACAATTCGGCCCATGGGCATGCCCTGATGAAAAAGGCTTTGGCGTAGGCTCTATGTTTAACGTAAACGGAAGCTTCCGCTACGGTATCTCAGTCGATCCAAGAACCGGCAAACGCTATATGAACGAACTAGCGGACCGCCGCACCCGCTCTCAAGCTATGTTTAAAGTAATCGACGCAAAAGCCGATATCTATCCGATCAACTTCTGCGATAGCGATGGCGTAAAAAATATGGTCATACCTGAGCACTACACCAAACCGCTAGAATCAGGCGTACTAAAGAAATTTGAAACTCTAGACGAACTAGCCGCAGCTTATAAAATCCCTGCCGCAGAGCTAAAAAAGACCGTCGAGCGATATAATAGCTTCGTTAAATCAGGCAAAGACGAAGACTTTGGCAAACCTATGGATAAAACCACTACAAACGGCGTAGATATCTCTAAACCGCCTTTCTACGCTATGCGCGGTACGCCAAAACTCCACCACACCATGGGCGGTATCGATATCAATACCAAAGCTCAGGTTATATCTCTACAAACAGAGATGCCGATCCCAAGACTATTTGCCGCAGGTGAGATCACAGGCGGCGTACACGGAGCTAGCCGTTTAGGTAGCGTGGCGATAGCTGACTGCTTAACGTTTGGTATGATAGCCGGAGAGAATATAGGCTAATTTGCGGCGTCTTTCGGACGCTTTTTGCGGAGCTTGCTAAAATTTTGCTTAGCAGACTATTTTGTCTAGCCTGCGCAAAATTTTAGCCACGCAACCTCAAAAATCGCCTCGAAATACTTGCAAATCTTATTTTGTATCGCAGGTCAAATTTAAGATTAAATTTGAAAATTCGGTCTGCGATACTTTTAAATTTGAAGCCGAATTTGCAGTTAAATTTGTAAATTTGACATCCGAAAGGAATTCGCATGAAACATAAAGCGTTTCTCGCCTTGTGCGCATCTATGCTACTATGCTCTTTTGCATTTAGTGCAGAAGCCTTAGGCGCAAAGATAACGTCTTTAGTCGATCTTAACGTCACCGATGAACTGCGAGCCAAACACCCGCTAAAGCCTCATCATGAAAAGCTAAGCTTCACCTGTCTTGATTGTCACGAAGGACAAGGAAACGACGCTAGTAAATTTAAATCTATCGGCGATAAAGGCTGTTTATCCTGTCACGGCGACAAGAAAAAGATAGCTAAAAGACTAGAATACATGGATCTGCTAAAAGCAAATCCCCACAACTCGGTTCACGACGGCCCTACGCTATACTGCGACGAGTGCCACAACGAGCATAAAAAATCAACCAATATGTGCACGGAGTGCCACGAACACGAAGTTCCGCAATGGATGGGGGTAACGCCATGAAAATTTCAAAGAAAGTACTAGCGCTTATTATATTGGTAAGCGGCATTATAGGGTTTTTGGTCGTACTGCCCGTACATTACACCCTAGAAGAAACTAGCGGAGAGAAGTTTTGCGTAGTATGCCACGAGATGGATCCTATGGTTATAGCTTATAGTAACGACGTACATAGCGGCAAAGGCAAAAGCGGAGTAAGGGCTAAATGCGTAGACTGCCACATACCTCACGACAACCTAGCCAAATACGTCCTAGTTAAAGCCAAAAACGGACTAATGGAGGGATATATTCATTTCTTCAAAGACCCCGAGGCTATAGACTGGCATAAAAATAGAGAGAAAAGAGAGCACTTCGTATTTGATAACGGTTGCGTTAGCTGCCATACGAATTTGGTAGATAATAAACTAACAAGCCCGCAAGCTCAAAAGATGCATGCTCACTATCAAAGCTTGCTAAATACGGGTAAGCAACTAACCTGCGCTAGCTGTCACGCCGAGGTAGGCCACAGCGGGCTAAACAATATGCTAAACTACTGGAAGCCTGAATACAAAATCTACGAAAAGAAAGCTGCAATCAAAAAAGAAGAGATAAAAAAGGCTTATTTCGGGGAGGATTATGTGGGGCCGAAAGAGGTGAAGACTGAAGATAAAGAAGGCAATGCCACCAAAAAGTAGGCTAAAATGAAGAAAATTTTGCTCGTTAGCGACGACGTGGAGATACAACTAAGTCTCAACGCCGCGCTTTAGCAAGGATCCGGTAAATTTTAAATCAGTAAAATTTCGCGCGATAACGGGAGTTTATCTCCCGTTACGATCTTCGGAAACAGACTATCTCTACGCTTTATTAGAATTACTCGAGAATAAATTTAAACCAAAAGCTCGCATCTACTCAGCTCAAAACATAAAATTTAAAATAAGCCGTTTTCGATATAATTTTCAAAAATTTCGGAGCGGAAAATGGGTAGAAAAGAGCTTCTGGGCGGCGCAAAACGTATCGTCGTAAAAATCGGTACTTCGACGCTTACGAACGCGGACGGTTCTCTAAATGAGCGGCTTATCAAAAGTCTAGTCGCGCAAATTTGCAAGCTAAAAGATGCGGGCTTTTGCGTGGCTTTGGTAAGCTCGGGCGCCGTGGGCGCGGGCATGGGGCTGCTAGGTATCGCGCAAAGACCTAAAATTTTAAGCCGCAAGCAGGCTCTAGCGGCGGTCGGACAGGTCGCGCTGATGCATCTTTACGAGCGGCTGTTTTGGGCGCATGACCGCATTATCGCGCAGCTGCTGTTAAGCCGCGGCGATTTTAGCGACAGGGCGCGCTATCTTAGCGTGCGAAACGTCTGCGCGGAGCTACTCTCGCGCGGCATCGTGCCGATAATAAACGAAAACGATCCCGTCGTAGCAGATGAACTGAAAGTGGGCGACAACGACACGCTAAGTGCGCTAGTAGCGGGGCTAATCGATGCTGATCTGCTCGTGATTTTAAGCGATATCGACGGGCTGTACGACAAAAATCCGAGCGAGCACGCGGACGCAAAACTTTTAAGCTTTATCGAAAAAATCGACGAGCACGTCGTCAAAATGGCAGGCGGCGAGGGCAGTAAATTCGGCACGGGCGGCATGGCGACCAAGATCGCGGCGGCGCAAATGGCAAATCAGATCGGCACTAGCCTGATCATCGCAAACGGGCGTACGGACGGAATTTTGCTTAAGATAGCGGCGGGCGATGAGGTCGGCACTCTCTTTAGCACGGGCGCGGCGCGGCTTAGCTCGCGTAAATACTGGCTCGCATACGGCGCGATTAGCAAAGGCGCGGTGATTATCGACGCGGGGGCGGCAGAGGCGATAAAATCGGGCAAAAGCCTGCTTGCGGTCGGGATTGCCGAGGTGCGCGGCGAGTTTGAGCGCGGCGAGATCGTAAACGTCTGCGCGACTGACGGCAAGCTGCTGGCGCACGGCATTAGCAACTATTCAAGCTGCGAGCTTGCGCGCATAGCGGGCGCAAAAAGCGATGAGATAGAGCATGCTTTAGGCTACAAAAGCGACGATGACGCGATCCACGCGGATAATATCGCGCTGCAATGAAATTTTAGCCGTGTTCGCGCGTTTAAATTTTAAACGGAGGGCGTAGATGAAAAAGATTATGTTTTTTGCGCTACTTTTGACGGGCGCGGCGTGGACGGCAAAATTTGACGAACCGGACGCCGATAAAAACGGCGAGCTAGACGTTTTTGAACTGCGCGGATATGAGCCGGCGGATTACGTAAAAGCGCTATGCGCGAATTGAAATGAGAAGGTTGGGCGTAATGCCTGGCGAGTAAGCGAAATTTTGACGCAAGAAAATCCGAAATAAAATGGCCCAAAGCGCGCTAAATTTAAGCCGTCGTGCGCGGATAAAAATAAGACGCACTGGAATTTTAGACGCGATAGAAGCGACGCTCGCGGCATTTTTATACGCAGCATGCGATTTGATTTATAGATTAAGGAGCGAAAATGAACGAAATTTTAGATATCTGTAAGCGCGCAAAGGCCGCTTGCGGCGAGCTTTTGAGACTTGGTAGCAAAGCTAAATTTGAAATTTTAAACGCCGTGGCGGATGAGCTGCTCGCACAAAAGGACGCGATAAAAGCGACAAACGCCAAAGACCTTACAAACGGCGAGAGATCAGGCTTGAACGCAGCGCTGCTAGACCGTCTAAGGCTAACCGACGCCCGTATCGAGGCGATGGCGCAGGGCGTGCGCGAAGTGGCGGGATTTGCAGAGGTCGTGGGCGAAAATCTAGGCGGCTGGAGCCATCCAAACGGCATGCAAATCAGCCGCGTGCGCGTGCCGCTGGGGGTGCTCGGTATCATCTACGAGAGCCGCCCAAACGTCAGCATCGACGCGGCGGCTTTGGCGCTAAAAAGCGGCAACGCGGCGATCCTGCGAGGCAGTGCTAGCGCGCTAAATTCGAACATCTTTTTAGTAAATTTATTTAACGAAGCCGGGGCGAAATTTGGCTTACCGACGGGTGCAGTGCAGCTCGTGGAGAGCGCCGAACGCGAAGTAGTGGCGAAAATGGCGAAAATGAGCGAGTATATCGACGTTTTGATACCGCGCGGCGGCAAGAGCTTAAAAGATTTTATCGCGCAAAACGCGACCGTGCCGATCATCATGACGGGCGCGGGGGTGTGTCACATCTTCGTCGATGAAAGCGCAAATTTAAGCGAGGCCGCAAAGATAATCAAAAACGCCAAAACCCAGCGCCCTAGCGTCTGCAACGCCGTAGAGTGCGTGCTTTTGCATGAGCGCGTGGCGGGCGAAATTTTGCCTGAGCTTGTGCGCGAAATGCCAGAGGTCGAGTTTCGCGTGAGTTCGGAGCTTTTTAATGCGTGCGAGTCGGAGTTGCGAGGCGCAAAAAACGTCAAAACGGCTAGCGAGAGCGACTTTGGCGCCGAGTTTTTGGATCTCGTGCTAGCTGTGCGTGCCGTGCGGGATACGCAGGAGGCGATTAGCTTTATAAATGCGCATTCTAGCGGCCATTCAGACGCGATTTTAAGCGCCGATTACGCAAACATCGAGCGGTTTTTAAACGAAGTCGGCAGCGCGATCGTCTACGCCAATGCCTCGACGCGCTTTAGCGACGGCAGCGAGTTTGGATTCGGCGGCGAGATCGGCATCAGCACGCAAAAGCTGCACGCCAGAGGGCCGATGGGGGTGAGGGAGCTCACGACCTATAAATACGTCGTCCGCGGAGGCGGGCAAATTCGTTAGCGGCTCGTCTTTTTCAAAAGGATCATCTTGCGAGCGCTTTTGAGAGAAATTTTGCTTCTCTTGCGCTCGCAACTGCAAGCAGAAGTCTAGCTTGCGCAAAATTTTAGCTTCTAACTCAAAAAATCACCTCGAAATACTTGCAAATTTTATTTTATATCGCAGGCTGAATTCCTTCTGTGATACTTTTACCTAATAAACTTGAAATTTTATAAATCACCTCTGTCAAAATTTTAAAAATATATGACGCTAAAGTTTTGTCATGCAGGCGAAATTTTGTATCACATCTTACTAAAATTTAAAATTTTTAATAAAAATTATATATTCCGCACGATATAATCGCGCATCTGCTCGCAGCGCGAGCGATAGCTAAATTTCAAGGAGATTCAATGAAAATATTTAAAGCCCTGCTCGCAACAGCGCTGATCACCGCCACCCTAAGCGCTAAGACGCTCAAAGAGGGCACGCTCGTAATAGCCACAGAGGGGACTTACTCGCCGTATTCTTTCTATGACGAGAAAAATAATCTTACCGGCTTTGATGTCGATATCGCTCGCGCACTAGCAAAAGAGCTAGGGCTAAAGGCGGAATTTTTAACCGCGCCGTGGGATGCGATGCTCGCGGCATTTGACGCAGGCAAAGCGGACATAGCGATGAATCAAGTAAGCATCACGCAGGAGCGCAAGAAAAAATATAATTTCAGCGAGCCTTATACCGTGGCTTATGCTGCGCTAGTAGTGCGAGCTGATAACGAGGAGATTAAGAGTTTTGCGGATCTTAAAAGCAAAAAAAGCGTCCACTCCGCTACCAGTAACTGGGCAGACATGGCACGCAGCTACGGCGCCGAGATCGTTACAGCAGACGGATTTAGCAAGGGCGTGGAGCTCATAATAGCTCGTCGCGCAGACGCTACGATCAACGACAATATCACATTTTTCGACTATATGAAGCAGCGCCCAAACGCCCCGCTAAAGATCGCAGCTCAAGGCAATGAGCCGATCTATTCCGCCGTGCTGCTTAAAAAGGACGACGAGCTGACTGCGCAGATAAATTCCGCGCTAAAATCGCTAAAGCAAAAAGGCGTGCTGAAAGAAATTTCACTTAAATATTTCGGCAAAGACATTACGGAGTAAATTTTACGACCGCTTAGTTGAAGCGTGGAATTTTAAACTTAGCTGAGTGGAATTTTGCATTTTAAATTTCGCTCATAAAATTTTGGAGGAATTATGAAAAATTTAATAAAAACTTTGCTTGCGTGCGCGCTTTTAATATGCGGCGCAAACGCTAAAACGCTACGCGAAGGTACGCTTAAAGTAGCTACTGAAGGCACCTTTTCGCCATTTTCGTATTATAACGACAAAAATGAGCTCGTAGGATACGACGTAGATGTCGCGCGCGCAGTCGCCGAAAAGCTTGGTCTAAAAATAGAATTTCTAACCGCGCCTTGGGATGCGATGCTTGCAGCATTTGATGCAGGCAAGGCAGACGCTGTATTTAATCAAGTAAGCATCACTGATGAGCGCAAGAAAAAATATGAGTATTCTGTGCCCTACACCGTCGTTTACGGAGCTATCATCGTGCATAAAGATAACAACGACATTAAAAGCTTCGAGGATTTAAAAGGCAAGAAAAATGCGGACTCCGCTACCAGCAACTGGGCGCAAGTCGCTAAAAAATACGGCGCGCAAAACGTAACCGTCGATAGTTTTGCTAAAAGTATGGAGCTGCTGATCGCTCGCCGCGTAGATACCGTCGTGCGCGACAATACCGTATTTTACGACTTTTTAAAACAACGCCCGGGCGCTCCGATTAAGATCGCTACAAAGCTAAAAGACGTCGATTATAGCGCCGCAATAGTTCAAAAGGGCAATAAAGAGCTCGCAGATCAAATCAGCAAAGCCTTAAACGAACTCAAAGCCGAAGGCAAGCTAAAAGAAATTTCACTTAAATATTTCGGCAAAGATGTGAGTGAATGAACGAAACAAGCAGAATTTTAGAGCTTGTTAGCAGCTCGCTAGAGCCGATGGCGCTAGCCCTGCTGCAAGTTACGATCCCGCTTACGATAATCTCATTTCTACTAGGGCTTGTGCTTGCGGTGCTGACGGCGGTCGCACGCATCGCAAATTTTAAAATTTTAAAGCAGCTAAGCGAAATTTATATTTGGATTTTTCGCGGCACTCCGCTTTTGGTGCAGCTTTTTATCGTCTATTTCGGGCTTCCAATCATCGGGATCACACTTGATGTTTGGGCTGCTGCGATCATTACCTTTAGCCTAAATATCGGAGCTTACGCTTCAGAAGCGGTACGAGCTGCGATCCTATCGGTACCAAAGGGGCAGTGGGAAGCAGCTACCTCACTAGGCATGAGCTACGCTCAAATTCTGCGCCGCATTATCGCTCCGCAAGCAGCACGCATATCGCTACCGCCGCTATCAAATATATTTATCTCTACGCTTAAAGACACTTCGCTCGTAGCCTCGATTACGATGGTCGATATGTTTATGGTCGCTCAACGTATCGCTGCACGGGCATTCGATCCGCTTACGTTATACGTACTGGCGGCGCTATTTTATCTAGCAGTCTGCACCCTTCTTACGTTCTTACAATCCAAGCTAGAGCGACGATTTTCAAGGTTCGTGTGATGATAAAATTTACGAACTTAACTAAGCGCTTCGGCGATCACGTCGTGCTAAATGGGCTAAGCTTAGAATTTCGCGACGGGCAAACGACAGTGATTTTAGGAAGCTCCGGCTCTGGCAAATCCACGATGCTGCGCTGCATAAATCTGCTCGAAATTCCAAGCGGCGGCGAGCTACAGCTAGGCGAGTTTAAGATAAATTTCGATGCTCCGCATAAAACAAGCGAATATCATCCATTCCGCGCGCATACGGGCATGGTTTTTCAAAGCTTCAATCTCTTTCCGCACCTCAACGTCTTGCAAAACGTCATCGAAGCGCCCGTGCACGTGCTAAAGCAACCACGCGAGCTTGCCGAGGCAAATGCAATGGCGCTGCTAAAAAAAGTCGGCATGGCAGATAAAGCTGGCGCATATCCGGCTCGCCTTTCCGGCGGTCAGAGCCAGCGCGTGGCGATCGCGCGGGCGCTTGCGATGCAGCCTGAGTTTTTGCTACTGGATGAGCCTACGAGCGCGCTTGATCCCGAGCTTGAGGCGCAGGTGTTAAAGACTATCGCCGAGCTTGCCGCAGAGGATCGCTCACTCATCATCGTCACGCACAATATGGGCTTTGCACGCAAGATCGCAGATAGAATTTTATTCTTAGACGGCGGAGTTATCGCATTCGACGGCGACGCAGAGGAATTCTTCGGTAGCAGCGACGAGCGCATAGCTAAATTTATCGGAGCGATGAGCTTTTAAATCCATTAAATTTCAAGGAGAAAAGATGAAAGTAGATACCCTAATCGTAAAGGGCATAGAGGCCAAGTCCAACCCCCACAACGCGGTGATTCCGCCGATATATCTAGCCAGCACCTTCGTGCAAGAAAGCCTGGATGACTTCGGCAAATACGCCTACTCGCGCGGCGCAAATCCTACGCGCAACGCCTTCGAAGAGCTTTTTGCAAAATTTGAAGGCAGCAAATACGCCTTCGCGCTAGCCTCGGGTATGGCGGCTACGAGCGCTGCATTCGCGCTGCTTAAAAGCGGCGATCGCGTGCTGTTAAATAACAACGTCTACGGCGGCACCTATCGCTACGTAAGCGGTATTTTTAAAAATCAAGGGATAAATTACGACTTGGTGGATGATCTAAATTTGATCACCGAAATTCCAAGCGACGTCAAAATGGTCTTCATCGAGACGCCATCAAATCCGCTTTTGCGCGTAACCGACATTGAGCGCATCAGCGAGCTCGCGCACAAAAACGGCGCGCTTGTGGTTATGGATAATACCTTTTTGACCCCATATTATCAGCGCCCGCTAGAGCACGGCGCAGACGTCGTGGTTTATAGCGCGACAAAATACATAGGCGGGCATGCCGATCTGATCGCCGGCATCGTTACGACGAACGACGACGAGCTTGCCGCAAGAATTCAGTTTATGAAAAACACTCTGGGCGCGACGCTGTCGCCTACCGATGCGTATTCGCTAATACGCGGACTTAAAACGCTAAGCGTGCGCTTCGACCGCCAGAGCGAAAATACGCTAAAGATAATAGAATTTTTACGCAGCAATCCTGCGGTAGAGGCGGTAAATTTCGCAGGCTCGCATTCTGCGAGCGAAAAAAAGATACAAGATCGCCAAGCTAGCGGCATCGGAGCGGTTATCTCGCTGGTGCTTAAGCCGCAATACGACTATAAAACCTTTGCGCGCAGCCTTGAGCTATTTGATCTAGCCGTGAGCCTGGGCGGCGTAGAGAGCCTGATCTGCCACCCCGCGTCGATGACGCACGAGAGCTATCCGCGCGAGCTGCAAGAGCGCATCGGCATCAGTCAAAATTTGCTGCGCCTAGCCATAGGCATCGAAAACGCGGACGATCTCATAGCAGACCTTGCCGCCGCGCTAGAAAAATCAAAAAAATAGGCGGCACGGAATTTACGCAAGCTCGCGGAATTTTTATGCAGGCTTGTAAAAATTTGCGCGGGCGCGCAGAATTCATGTCAAAATTTAGTCCGAAATCCTTATAGCTTCGCTCGTGAAGCTATAAGGGCGCGGTCTTTACGAATCGGCGCGCATGGCGGGTTTAAAAAGACCTGCCGCCGATCATTTCATCTTACAAAAATTGCTTTTTGCAAAACCCATGTCCATTTTCTTGCGGGCTAAATTTTGTATGGATTTTCACTCGTTAAATTTTACGAAGCGCGCGGCTTTTCGTAAAATTTAAATTTAAAAATTTCGTCACTACGGCGTTGAAATGAAATTTTAATTTATACGCACGGCAAGATTTATCCAGACCTCTTGCTAAAACACATCGTTTAAATTTAATTCGGATAAATCTATCTAACCGCCGTTTGATATTGCCAAGCGGAGAGCTTAAATTTAATCAAAAATTTAAAGACGGCGGCGATCTGTGCCGCACCACGCCAGCTGCTCGGTCTAAATTTAGCGCGATTAAATCTATCAAACGAGCAAATTTAGGCTCCGTCTTGCTCAAAATTTAAAATTCTGCACGCCGTTTAAATTCCACTTAAATTTTAGCCGCGTTTTAAATTTAGCGTAGTTACTTCAGCTCACCCCAGCGCTTGGCGATATTTAGGCTCGTCTTAAGCGGCACGTTTAGGCTTGCCGCGCTTTGCATTATCTCCTGCGCGCGCTCGCCGAAGCTCTGCGCCAAATCGTCCCGCACCTCGAAGATCAGCTCATCGTGGATCTGCAATATCAGCCGCGCCTCGTCGCTTAGCAGCGGCGAAATCTCAACCATCGCCTTTTTGATGATGTCGGCTGCGGAGCCTTGAAATTTCGTATTTACCGCCTCGCGCTCGTAGCTTGCATAGACCATGTTGTTACGCGCGTTTGCGAAGTCGAAGTAGCGCCTGCGCCCAAAAAGCGTGCTTACGTAGCCGCCTTCTTTCGCGTCCGATTTTATGCTTTGCAAAAACTCCTTGATCGTGGAAAATGCCGCAAAATAGCGCTCGATATAGCCTTTCGCCTCGGCGCGCGCGATGCCTAGGCTATCGCTTAGCTTACCCGCGCCCATGCCGTAGATGAGGCCGAAATTTATGCTCTTTGCGATCGTGCGGTGCGCGGGCTGCGCGTCGCCGAAAATGCTGATCGCCGTGCGCGCGTGAATGTCCTCATCCGCCCTAAACGCCGCCAAAAGCGCAGGATCGCGCGAAAAGTGCGCGAGCAGGCGCAGCTCGATCTGCGAGTAATCAAGCGAGATCAGCGAGTAGCCCCCCTCTGCTAGGAAGCAGTCCCGTACGTCCTTCGCAAAGGTGCCGCGCGCGGGGATATTTTGCAGGTTCGGATTTTTGCTCGCTAGCCGCCCGGTAGCCGTGCCGGTCTGCAAGAAATTCGATCTGACGCGGTTTTGCGGATCTGCAAGGGCAAGCTGTAGCAGCGGCTCGCAATAGGTGCTTTGCAGCTTAAACAGCTCGCGGTAGTCTAGAATTTTACCCACCGCGGGATGCAGCGCCGTAAGATCCTTTAGCACGCTTTCATCGGTGCTGTAGCCCGTCTTGGTGCGCTTCGCCGCCGGAAGTCCTAGCCGCTCAAAAAGCACGGCGCCGAGCTGAGCAGGAGAGTTGATGTTAAACTGCTCGCCGCAAAGCTCATAAATTTCATCCGTGAGCGCTCGCAGGGACTTTTCGTTGCGCGCGATAAGGCCTTTTATCATCTCCGCGTCTATCTTGATGCCGCATCTTTGCATCTGCCAAAGCACCCGCACGAATGGGAACTCAAGCTCCTGCGCGAGCTTAAAAAGCGAAGGCTCAAGTAGCTGTTTGAGCTTAAAATACAGCCTCAGCGTCACCCACGCATCCTCGCTCGCATAGATCGTAGCGGCGTCCAGCTCCACGGAGGCGAAGGTCTCGCCCTTTTTGACGACGTCGCCGAAATGCACCGTCTCGTACCCAAGATACCGCGGCGAGATAGAGTCCATCCCCACGGCGTTTGCGGGATCGAGCAGCCACGCTAGCACCATCGTATCGGCAAAACGCGCAGCAGGCTCGATATTAAAATTATTTTTCACGATCTCAAAATCGTATTTTAAATTTTGCCCCACGACATATCCGCGAAACAGAGAGCCGATCGCGGCCTTTGCGGCATCCGAAGAAATTTGAGCCGGAGCGCCCAAATAACTATGCGCTAGCGGGACGTAGTAGGCGCGCTCCTCGTTAAACGCGAACGAAAAGCCCACGATCTTGGCGTTTTTGCTATCGACGCTAGTGGTTTCTGTATCGAAGCTCACCAAGGTCTCGGCACTGACGCTCTCGCACAGCCTCGCAAGCTCCACTGCATCGGTAATGCAAATAGGCTCAAAGGGCGTTTTAAAAGCGCGCTCGGAATTTTGCCCGCCGCAAGCAGAGCCGCTAGGGATAGAATTTTGCCCGTCTAGCCCCCCTACGGCAGCGTCCAAGATAGATCCGCCGCGAGACGACTCTGCGCCGAAGCTCTTCCCGCCTGCGCCCAAAACGGAGCTTTTTGCGCTTGCGCCTTTACCCTCGCTCCAAAGATCAAGCCCGTTTTGCTCCTGCAGGCTTAACGCGGACAGCAGTCTGTTTAGCGCGTAATCTTTTAAAATTTCGCGGATTTTAAAAAGCGGATTTTGCTGCGGAAATTTCGCGTCCTCTAAAGGCGGGATTTCCAACTCATCGTAAAGCGTAGCCAGGCGCTTGCTTATGTAGGCGCTCTGCCTTCCCTCTATCAGATACTCGCGCTGTTTGTTTTGCGGCAGGCGGTCTAAATTTGAATAGATCCCCTCAAGCGAGCCCCACTCGTCTAAAAGCTTCTTCGCCCCCTTATCGCCGATGCCCCGCACGCCCGGGATATTATCGGCGCTGTCGCCGCAGATCGCCAAAAAGTCCACGATCTGCTCGGGATAGACGCCGTAGCGCTGCAAGCACTCCTCTCTTCCGTAAAGCATCTTTTTGCCGTGGCTGTAAATTTTAACGTTTTCGCCGATGAGCTGATACAGGTCCTTGTCGGAGGTAACGATGTTGATTTTATGCGTGGCGCCGTGCTTTTTGACGACGCTTGCGATGAGATCGTCCGCCTCGTAGCCCTCGCGTCCGAGCGAGTAAAGCCCCATCTTTTCGATCATCTCGATGCAGACCGGCAGCTGTTGCAAAAGCGCGGGCGGCGGGGCTTGGCGGTTGGTTTTGTAGTTGGGATCGATATCCGAGCGGAAGGTCTTGCCCTTGCTATCCAGAGCGAAAATTATATAATCGCTCTTAAATTCCTTCGAAAGATTTGCGATGAAGCTCGCAAATCCGCTCACCATGCCGCTGGGTTTGCCGTCTTTGGTCTTTAGCCCGCTCATAGCGTAGTAGAGCCTGAAAAAAAAGCCGAACGTATCGATGATCGTGATGGTCTGCATAATGGTCCTCGGATTTAAAATTTTAACGCATAGTGTATTAAAATTCGGCTAAATTTACAAATTCCAAATAGGACTTGATCTGCCTCATTTCAAAATTTTAAAATTTGCTATATAATCGCGCGAAATTTTAAAAAAGGATCAAGTATGGATTTTTTCACAGACTGGCAGGAGTTTGACGCAGCGGGCGCTACGGTGAAATTTTATAAAAAATCGCAAGGCGGCGTGGAGTACATCGGCTTTGATTCGCGCAAATGCGTCCCGCCCGAGCCGATGGTAAATGCGCTGGTGGCGTTAAATTTCGTAAAAGACGAAACCAAAA
Source organism: uncultured Campylobacter sp. (assembly GCF_938018035.1). Taxonomy (GTDB): domain Bacteria; phylum Campylobacterota; class Campylobacteria; order Campylobacterales; family Campylobacteraceae; genus Campylobacter_B. Next base: position 26,000 of record NZ_CALIJF010000150.1, read on the forward strand.
AGGTCGTCATGGTCAATCATAAATTCCCAATGGGACTGATCCCGAAGATCGAGTCTAAATTTGACATTGCCCGCGAGGATCTGGACGGCGACGCGGTCAAGCTCACCATCAGTCTAAAGCCCGGCGCGGTCAATGAGGGCTTCGACACCAACGCGAAGTGCCACGGCTAAAGGGCTTTAAAATTTAGATGAATATCACGACCTTTTCGCCGCCGTTTCGCATCGTAGGCGGCTATTTCATCTGCGGCTTTATCTTTTTGCTGTTAAGCGCGGCGAGCTTTTTAAAGGCCGATTTCGGCGCGATCCAAGCGCCGCAGACGGCGAGCTTTTTTCACGTATTTTTGCTGGGATTTGTAATCAGCATAATCATCGGAGCGCTCTATCAGCTCACCTCCGTCATCATCCAAAAGGAATTTTTCACCGTCAAATTTGCGTTTTTAAATCTACTCGCCTACGGCGCGAGCGTAGCGCTGCTAAGCGCGGGGTTGCTGCTTTCAAATATCGCATTATTGCACGCAGGCGGCGCCGTTTTGCTGCTTAGTCTATTTTATTTTACGATATGCTACGCACTAAGCTTCATCGGCACGCCCAAATGGAGCTTCCCCGCCGTAGCGCTTGCGATCTCGGCTGCGTTTTTGGCGGTAGGGATCAGCCTTGGCTTTGCGCTCGTGCTAGCGCTTAGCGGCGTGGAGATTTTCGGAGTGTATTTTTCAGAAATTTTATCCTATCACATATACTTCGTGCTGGGCTTTGTGTTTTTCGTTATCGTAGGTGCCGCGTGCGTGCTGCTGCCGATGTTTAGCTTGGCGCACGATCTAAGCTTCGCGCTAGCAAAAGCTTCGCTGGCGCTGTATCTGCTAGCGGGGCTGTTTTTACTAAAAGACTTTGGAATTTTTATCGCATTTGCCGCGCTTGCGAGCTTTGCGGCTCAGGCGATCTATATCCTAGCCAGGCGCGTGCGAAAAGCGATCGATTATTGGAATTTAAACGTCTATATCTCGCTGGCGGCTTTGGGATTTAGCGCGGCATTTTGGCTCGCGGATCGCGCGGATACGGCGGCGTTTTGGCTGCTATACGGCTTTTTGTTCGCCTTCATCGTCGCGCACCTTTATAAAATCGCGCCCTTTCTCATCTGGTACCACTACGTCTCGCCCTTCGTCGGCAAGCGCAAAATCCCTATGCTTGAGGATATGATAATCAAAAAGATCGCCTACGCAGCCTGCGTGCCGAACGTATTGGCGCTTGCGTGCGCGAGCTTTGGAGCGCTAACGCCTGCGGTGATCTTGCAAGCGGCAAGCATAATTTTGGTGCTAATCAACATCGTAAATATCTTTAACTACATCAAATTCGGAGAGGAAAAATGAAAGTAACGAAGGAGCAAATTTACGACGCGCTTCGCGCCGTGGTGGACCCTGAGGTGGGCTTTGACGTCGTGTCGCTGGGGCTCATCTACGACGTAGCGGTAGATGAGGCGAACAACGCCAAAGTCACGATGACGCTATCGACTCAGTCGTGCCCGCTGCATGAGATGATGGTAGAATGGGTGCGCGCAGGTGCCGAGAGCGTGGAAGGTATCGGCGAGGTGGAGATTGATCTCGTCTTTGAGCCGATGTGGAATATCGATATGGCGGAGGATCACGTCAAAGAGGCTCTGGGACGGTTTTAGGGCTCGCGCGAAGGATATTTGCGGATTGCCTAGAACGCCACACTCGTCGTCAGGCACTTCTACATATCGCCTCGGTCGTTGCGCGGATTGTCGGGGCGCTTTTCTGCGAATCGCCCGAAGCGCTGCGCGAGATACTGGAACGCCGCATGAAATCTCTTGGTACTGCACTAAATTCTGAAGCGATGCGTGATTACTGGGATATTGCACGAAATTTCGGAGCGCTGCGCAGATAGCTGGGCATTCTTGCTCTGGCGCGATTTCTCGTCGCCGTTTTAAATTTGAGCGATTTAAAATTTAACTCAATTAAATTTCGCGCCGCCGTTTGATTATCGCTTAGTTATAAATTTGCACGATCTAAAATTTGACCGCATAACCGCGATTTGGCGAGCGTCATCAAACGATTTGTGTTTGCAAAATACCGCGCGGCGCAATATTTTAAATTTAATCGCGCCGCCTGTGCCCCTGCCTGCATCTGGTTAGCTCGCCTGCTCTCCCGTCTGTGCGCTTGCTCGCCGACCCGCTCACCCATCTACTTTCCTTTTTTCCAAAACGCAAAACGCCGCCGTGCAGGGCGCGAATCGCAGCTTAAATTTAACCGCAAGAGCCGCGAATAGCGCTGCGAAATATTGTAAACCGCGCAATGAAATTTTAAAAAAGCATGAAATTTAAATCACTTTGTATAAGCGTGTAGCCAGAAAATCTCGCGGCAAGCGGTTAAATTTAAAGCTAAATTTAGACGAAATTTACGGCGAAAATTGCGGGCTTTGCGAGCTTTTTAAGGCTTCCTTTAAGCATTATCAAATTATCGGCGCCGGAGATTTTAAGAGTGGAATTTTCAAAGCTAAATTCTAAATTTTTCAGCGCGTTTTCGCTTAAGAGGCGCGCAAGCTCCAAAATATAGCTGAGCCACGCGAGCTTGCCTGCGTCAGGCAAAATCGCGCTCAAAGGCGCGAACGTAGCACCCAGCTCGCGCCTTCCGTGCATCGAGATGATCGCGGCTATGAGCGCCTTTTCTTTATGCGTCGTGCGGTAGTTCAGCCCGCCGAGCACCATATCCGCGCTGGTTTCGTGCTTGGCATAAAAGCCGATCGCCCGCCCGATCTCGCAAAGCGATGCTGCGGTCTGAAGAATTTTAATATATTTTTCGCTCAAGCCGTGTAGAGGCGATAGCGCGCAAAACAGCGCCTTTGCGAACTTCGGAGCCTCGCTGGGCTCGGAAGCGAAGCGATCTTTAAGGCTTCTTAGGCTCGGATTAAAGCCTCTAGGTAGGTTTGCGCCGCGCAGAATCGAGCTTAAAAACGCCCCCTCGCGCACTCCCACACCGCTGGTGATGATCTTTTTCGCCCCTAGGCGCCTTACGATCTTATCAAAGATGATGGCGCCCTCTCTTATCGTGTCGTAGCGGTCTTTTTTGATCGGGAATTTCGCCAAATCAAGCGTCTTTGCACTCATTAGCTTGGCAAAAAACGGCGCGTATTTTTCATAATCGTAGCTAAAATTATGCACGATCTTTAGCGGATGGTTTTGCAGGCTCATCACGGCGCCGGAGAGCGCTCGCGCAGAGCCGCCCATTACGATTAAATTTTGCGTGCGAAACTCGGTGCCTACCTGGGATATCGCACTATTTATGTATTTCTCCAGCCCCTTTGTGTCGCCGCGGTCGAAAAACAGCTCCTTTAACCGCACCGTGCCTAAATTTAGAGAAATTTTATTTTCTATCCTACCGTTTTTTATGTAAGCAAGCTCGGTCGAGCCGCCGCCAATATCTAGCGTAACACCCTCGGAAAAGTCGCTAAGCAAATTCTGCGCCGCATAGGCGCCCAGATACGCCTCCATCTGCCCGTCTATCTTGCGGATCGCAATGCCCGTTTGCTTGCGGATGAGATTTATAAACTCGGCTCCGTTTGGCGCATCGCGAAGCGCGGATGTACCGATGCAAAGCACGCGTTTGGCCTTGTAATTGCATACGAGGGTTTTAAATTTTTTAAACGCCAGCAGGCATTTTTGCATCGCTTCGGTGGTTAAAATTCCGCCGTTTTCATAAGCGCCCTCGCCTAGGCGGATCTTGATCTTGTGCTCTGCTAAGATAAAAAATCCGAGCCTACTCGTGCGCTCGAAAATCACGGCTCTGGCGGAATTTGAGCCCAGATCTATGACGGCGACGCGCTTGGGCATTTAAATTTCCATATGGACGTGTTTGTATTTCAGCTCGTCCGCCGTCTCGATATTATCGGGATCGGTGATGATGCACTCGACTGGGCAGACTACGATGCAAGCGGGCTCAGAGTAATCATCTACGCACTCGCAGCATCGATCGGCATCTATGATGTATATCGGCTCATCCTCAAAAATCGCTTCATTAGGGCATTCCTCGCGGCAAGCGTCGCAACTAATGCATTCTTTTGTAATCAACAATGACATATAATTTTACCTTACGAAAAAATTTATGGCGTTTATACCATAAAAAGCTTCATTTTGTTTTAAAATAGCGGAATTTCGGGCTATTTCTTAAATTTTTTAGCGGAAGTTTGAAAATCGCGACGATTAGCGAGCGCGCTTCATCGTTTTTAAGATCTACTTGCGCACCCATCGCTTGAGCGGCATTTTTGGCTAAAAATAGCCCGAGCCCGGCTCCGGGCTTGCCGCCGTAGCGCTTAAAAGGGGCGAAATAATCGATCTCTTCGTTAAGCGGCTCGCCTTTGTTTGCGACCCGCACGATGAAATTTCCATCCGAAATTTCGCTCTCGATCAGTACCTTTTCGCCGTCCGGAGAAAATTTTATGGCGTTTTGGATAAAATTTTGAATCACATGCATAAAGAGGCTTTTCTGCACCGAAATTTCAAGCTGTTCAGGCTTAAGATCCATCGTCAAGTCCTTGCCCGCCGTACGCGCTAAAATTTTAAAGCCTACGCATAGCTCCCGTAGATACGCGATCATATCGGTCTGCTCGGGCGCCTCAAACTGCGCCCCCTCCTGTCGCCCGATCTCTAGGATGGAGCTGATCATCTTATTCATATTATCGATCGAGTCGTTGTTATTTTTAAGCGCCTCGATATATTTCTCTCTCTCTCGCGGCTTGATGAGCGTGACTTCGTTTTTGGTTTTCATCACCGCTAGCGGGGTCTTAAGCTCATGCGCAATACCGATGAAAAGCTCTTTTTGATATAAAATAAAGGTTTCAATGCGCTCAAGCAGGCGGTTTATGCTGTTTGAAAGCATATTAAATTCGCTCGGGATTTCGGCCCCGTCGATCGGCTTTAGAAATTTTTCATCCACCGAAGCAAGCCTTTGACTGATCAGCTTAATCGGCATTAGTAGCATGCGCGAAAGAAACATCGCGTAAAACACCACCAAAAATATCATCGTCAAATTTACCAAAATGATGTCGATGAGTATTTGATTTACAATGTTTGCATAGACGCTCACGTCGGCTCGGATACTTAAAATTTTATCCTTACCATAAGGATAGTGCAGCTGTAAATAGCTCCTGCCGCCCTCGGAGCTTTCGATAAATTTAGGCTTATTGATACTTTCGTTTTCGATGATTTTGCTTTCGTATTCACCAGATGCGTCTTGTAAAAAAGATGAAATTTTCTCAGGCGGCACGGAGGCGTCTACGATTTTTTGTGCTCTTTGGATTAAATTTTGAACGGGAGTTTCGAAGATGGTAATTCTCATATAATTATAGAGCATTACCGAAAAAATGACAATTAGCATCAACGAAGCGGATGCTAATTGTATTACAAAGCGGACTCTTAGGCTTTTTGTGGAAAGCAAAATCTATATCCGCGTCTGCGAACGGTCTCGATCGTAGAGATATTTAGAGGCTTATCCATTTTCTGGCGAATTTGATTGATCGCGACTTCGATGACGTTTGGCGTAACAAGCTCAGGCTCCTCCCAGATAGCGTCTAGCAGCTGCTCTTTGCTTACGATCTGATCGCTATGGCGCGCAAGGTGGGTTAGCACCTCAAATGGCTTGCCCTTAAGCTCGATCTCTTGACCTAGATATGTGATCTTTTCCTCATCCGGATCAATGATTAGATCGTCGATCTTGATGATATTTGAGCCACCGAAGCGAAGTCTAGCCTCAAGGCGCGCTACTAAAACATCAAAATCGAAAGGTTTTTTGATAAAATCGTCCGCGCCCGCGCGAAGTGCTTTGATCTCGCTTTCTTTATCGTCTTTTGCAGATAGCACGACGACGGAGGTGCGCGCGGATTTTTGCTTAACCAATGCGATGAGATCGATGCCGTTGCCGTCAGCTAGCATCCAATCGGTTAGCACCAAATCATAATTTCTAATGCCGATATAATACTCTGCGTCCTTAAAACTCTCGGAAGTATCCGTCTGATAGCCGAACTCCATCAAGCCCTCCGCTATCGTCTTGTTTAAAGTCACCTCGTCCTCGACTATTAAAATTCTCATTTAATTTCCTTGCCTTAAAATTTTGCGGCGATTTTAACATATTTTAAGCAAAATTTCAAGATTTTTTAAAGAAATTTTAAAATTTTATCTCGATTTCCGCGCCGACATTTGCGTCTTGTAAAATTTCGGGCTTTAAAATTTTCATATAAAAATAATCCATCGATCGAAATTTTGAGTGAAACTCCTGCGCGAAGTATTTTAGCGCGTCCTCTACGAGGCGAAATTTTTTCTCGCGGAACTCCGCTTTGATATATTCGCAAACCCGCGCATAGTCGATAAATTCCTCCGCTCCGAACTTCGCCCACACCCAGACGCGCTGCTCGCGCTTGCGCTCAAAATCCAGCGTCCCGATTATCGTGCCAAATTCCAGCTTTTCGATTAAAATTTTAATCATACTACGCGCTTTTCCTCGCCCTTAAGCAGCCTGGCAATATTCGGCGCGTGTTTGTAAAATACGATGAAAACTATCAGAAAGATCGGCGCATGAGTGTTGATCGCGGGCATCTGCGGATGGATCACGTAGCTTGCTACGACTAGCGCAAGCGCCGCTGCAAGCGAGGCTACGGATGAAATTTTAACCGTCTTGCCGACCACGAACCAAACGGCAAGCGCAATAACAATCTCGATAGGAATAAAGCAAGCAAGCACGCCGGCTCCCGTCGCAATGCCCTTGCCGCCGTTAAATTTCAGATACGGGCTAAAGCAATGCCCAAGCACCGCAAAGACAGCCATGCTCCACAGCACGTTTTCATCAAAGCCCAAAGCACGCGCAATCAGTATCGGCAGGACGCCCTTTAGCGCGTCGCAGGCAACCGTGAGGATCGCGAGCTTTTTTGCTTTTTGCGGATCGCGAGTTTTTAAGACGCGAAGGACGTTGGTGGCGCCTATGGAACCACTGCCCTCGCTTTTGATATCCACGCCGCCTAGGTATCTGCCGATCAAAAGCCCAAAGGGGATCGCAGCGATCAGATACGCCGCGACGTAGCACCAAAAATTTGGCGCCATAATGATGCTAAGTAAAAATTCTAAAATTCCCGATTTTTTCATAAAATCCCTTTAACTCTTCCAAAGTAGCGAAATTTTCTCGTCGTAGATGTCCGTTTTCTTCGGCGAAATTTCTTTCGTTTCGAGTTTAATATTTTTCAGATCCAGGCTCTGTTTTAGCGCGTCCACTTCGGCCTCAAATTTCTGTGTGAGCACCTCCAGCTCCTCTTGCAGCGCGCTTAGGCTGTTTTCGGCATTTTTGGCTTCGCTTCGTTCATTTAAAATTTTATGCGCGCTCTTGGCGCCGCTGATCGCTTTAGAGATATTGCTAGCGCTGCGCGAGCGGCCTAAAAACGCGCCTAAGATCGCTCCGCCTATGTTTAGCGCGGCATCCACGCCGCGACTTAGCACGTCGCCTTTTTCCTTTTCATACTTTTCGCTAGCGCGCAAAATTTTATCCTCAAGGCGCGCCTTTTCTTTCTCAAATTTAGCCGTAATCTCATCAGTTTTAGCCTCTAGAGCTTCATTTGCCTTATCGCCTAGGCGCACGAAAAACTCCTCCCTGCTCTCGCCCGGTTTTGAGAGCAGATCAAGCGCGCTAAAAAGTTCTAACCTTTCGTTGCGGTAAAGCCACTCCTTAAAGCTTTTAAGCTGAGCGTTTAAATTTTTTGCTCCCGCGATGAAGCTAGGAAGCGCGCCGTAGAGCGAGCCCGCCTGCTCCTGTCCGCTTAAATTTGCAACCTCTCGCGTGCTAGCTTCATTCCAATCTATTTCGCCCCCGTCCGAAATCGAAAGCAAAAAGGAGCGCTGCTGCGTAAAATCGACTCCCTTGTCGCAAAATCGCATCTTTGCGCTTGCATACAGATACGGGCTTAGCTCAAGGCTCGCGCCGTAGCTGTAAAGCTGCGAAATTTCAGCAGAAACTACGGGCTTGGCGGCGCCGGCGGATTTAACGCCTTGCGCGGCGCCGGACGAAATTTCAGCCTTTTTGTCTTTCATTAAATTTGAAATTTGTTCGTTGCTTAAAGGACCCTTTAGATAGCTTAGCGCAAAGCGCGTCTCGATTACCCGCAGCACGTCCTCGTTGATGTTTTTTACCAAAAAATTTCGCTTTTTAAGGTTTGAAATTTTTTCCATAAGCACGCTTTTGTCGATCGGATTTGAGCCGATACCGCTTAAGCCGCTGATGACGCGCTCTTTATCCTGCGCGGTCTGCAAGCGCCCGATAAACCACGTACCGATGTTGCTAAGCCCCTTGTAATCGAGATCGACCGGGTTTTGCGTCGATAATACGCAGCCAAGACCGAATGCGCGAGCCTGCTTTAGCAGCGTAAGCATCGGGGTTTTGCTCGGCGGATTGCCGTTTGGCGGGAAGAAGCCGTAAATTTCATCCATATAAAGCACTGCGCGCAAGGAACTCGTGCCGCTGGTGGTGCGCATCCATTTGATCATCTCGCCCAAAAGTAGCGTGACGAAAAACATCCTCTCATCGTCGTTTAGATGCGCGATGGAAAATATATTCGCCCTTGCTTTACCGTTTTCATCAAAGAGCATCTTGGCGATATTTAGCCGCTCGCCCTCACACCAAAGCTTAAAACTCGGGCTTGCGATGAGTGCGTTAATCTTCATCGCAAGCGCCATTCGCTTATCGCTCGGAAAGAAGGTATTAACGTCGAAAACGCCAATTTTATCGAAAGGCGGATTGCCGATCTGCGCGATGAGATCCACCACGCTCACCCCCTCGCCTTTGTTAAAATGATAGGTTAAAATTTGGCTGATTAGTAAAAATTCCGGCGAGCTGAGATTATCGCTGCTAATCCCTGCGAGGCTTAGCACGCTAGTAGCGATACCGCCGACGTAGTTATTCAAATCCTCTTCGTTTAAGCCCTTCGGCGCTTCAAAGTCGCTTAGCAGGCTGATCCCAAGCCCTGCGCTTGATTTGGGCGTATAAATTCTAAAATCGGCGCTGTTTTTCAAAAGCTGTACTCGCGCCAGGTCTTGATATGAGCCCTCGATCCCTTCGCGCCAGGTATTTGCGGTCTGCTCGGCGAACTCGCGCACGCTAAGGCCTTTGTTTTGCGCCTCTGCCTCGTCGATATAGGGCTCAAAATCCTCAGCCCTCATCTGCGGAAAGGTAAGAGCCAAATTCGTTAAATCGCCCTTTGGATCGATGATGATGGATGGGATATTATCGATCGCGGCTTCCTCTAGCAGCGTGATGCCAAGTCCCGTTTTACCGCTGCCGGTCATTCCGATGATAAGCGCGTGGGTCGTCAGATCCTTGTTTTTATACAAAAACGGCTCGCCGTTTTCAAGCCCCAGATAAAAAAGCTTTAAATTTTCTTGAAGCGTTTTCATTGCGTTCCTTAAATTTGCAATTTGCTCGGCATTATATCATTTAAATTTTTAAATTTAAATTTGCTAAAATGTGCGAAAAATCAAGGAATGGCAAGTGTTAAAAGAAAAAATTAGAAACGGAAAAAGCGGAATTTTGCTCTACGGCATCGTTCCGCCTAAAATCACGTCCTCTCAAGACGAGCTCGAGCACCTGGGTACGGCGTGGTCACAACGCCTAAGCGAATGCGAATGCGACGGCATCGTCATCTACGATCTACAAGATGAAAGCGCACGCACGAAAGATGAGCGGACCTTTCCTTTTGTGCATACAATCGATCCTGCGCGCTATTACACGCAGTATCTACACACCGATAAAGAAGCGATCATCTACCGCGCGGTAGGCAAATATGATGAAGCGGAATTTTGCGAAATTCTAAGGCATGCCGCAAGCGGACTGGGCGTTTTCGTGGGGGCGAGCTCTAAAAACGAAGAATGCAAACTGCATCTAAGCCACGCCTATGAGATCAAGCGACTCGTGGCGCCGCATCTTTGTCTAGGCGGCATCTGCATACCCGAGCGCCACGAAAAGAGCCGCGACGAGCACCTAAAAATCGCGGAGAAGACTGCGGACGGGTGCGAATTTTTTATCACTCAGGCGGTTTATAATGTGCAAAATGCCAAAGATTTCATCGACGATTACGCCGCTTTGGAGTGCAAAAAGGTGCCGATAATCTTTACTTTTACGCCGTGCGGTAGCCTAAAGACGCTTGAGTTTATGAAATGGCTTGGCATCTCGGTGCCAGATTTTTTGCAGCAACGGCTGCAAAGCAGCGTCGATATCTTACAAAGTTCAACAGCGCTGTGCGCGGAGATGTTTGATTTCATCTATAAATACGCCCTCGCAAAAGGCGTAAGCGTAGGCGCAAACGTCGAGAGCGTAAGCACCCGCCGCGTCGAAATCGAAGCCTCGCTCAGCTTACTAAAAGAGATCAGAAAAATTATCCTTAAGCACGAGAATTTGGGATTTTACGTTATTTAAAATTTAAATCGGGTACACGAGCAACACTCTAGATAGTCCAAGCTAACGGAGGAATTTTAGATAATTTCGGATCACTTTCTAAAAAATAATCGAAATTTTATCCGAATGGAATTTGAACTTAAAATTTATAAAAAATTGTCTTAATAATATGCTTTAATACCTGTCGTCCGTAACTGTGAGATGATATTTCGTGCTAAAATTTTCAATACTTGCAATGGCATTGAGCTAGACCTACCATCAAAACCTATAAACCGCTGTAGCTTTCGCACTAAAACTAAACGCATTGACCGTTTAAGTCTGCAGCTGACGCGACCGCACCTTCCGGCTTGCCGCTGGATAATTTTAATATCCTATCCTTTTTTAGAGCATATTGTATAGCGGAGAGATGGGATAACTGGAGGTTTTAACGAACCCGATATAGATACGACGCTCCTGTACTCATGACATAGCGTCCCTTATTGTTCCATTCGTAGTATTTGATTTAAATTTACCAGCGTTTATGCTAAATTTCAAATCTAAGGCAATTTGATGCTTGCTGTTATGAGCGTTTTGGTATTTGAATTTTATTCTACAGCCTATGTGTAGGTCATTTAAAAGATCCACATACGCCGCCCGTAAAAATACTTACCGAGCTTTGCAGCTATAAAAGCCATTAATGCAGAATCGGCTGAAATTAACGCCCATTTAAGCTATCGAATATTTGATTTCTTTTGTATTTGAAAAGCCCATCGTCAAAAGCGATAGGCGCTCAAACTAATGTCGTTTTATAATCTCGCACAGAAAACCAATACTCAAACTACGCAATATTATAATATGCTTTCAATCGCAAATGCTTCATTTTAAAATTTTGAAACCTAGCTCAGAATAAATATAAATTTAAAATTAGTTTTGTAAATAAGCTTGGAATTTTAACTCTTAAATATGGCGAAATTCAAAGATAATGAAAGTTCAAAGGCGCTAGTTTATGCTCTTACCGCCGAATTTCAAAAGCGCGCTGCCCCACGTAAAGCCGCCGCCGAACGCATCCAAAAGCATAAGCGAGCCGTTTTCGAGCCTGCCGCTCTCGTAAGCGTCATTTATCGCCATCGGGATTGACGCCGAGCTCGTGTTACCGTATTTACCGATCGTAAGCACGCACTGCTCATCGCTAAATTCCAGTCTAGCCTTGACAGCCTCGATAATGCGTAAATTTGCCTGATGCGGGATGAAAAGATCGACCTGCTCGGGCAAAATTTTATTTTTCGCCAAAATCTCCACGACGTCGTTACTAAGCGTCGGTACCGCGATTTTAAAGACCTCGCGCCCCGCCATCTGCATGAAGCCCAGCTTTTCATCGATGATTTTTTGGCTGAGTGGATTGACACTACCCGGGGCTGCGGTGATTAGAAGATCGCCCTTGCTGCCGTCGCTAGCAGTATGAACGTCGATGATTTCGTTATCGTCGCGTGCCGCGATAACCGCAGCGCCTGCGCCGTCGCCGAAGAGTATGCACGTAGCGCGGTCGCTCCAATCGACTATTGAGCTGAGTTTTTCCGTGCCGATTATCAACACGTGTTTTTTAGCGCCGCTTTCGATGAGAGATTTTGCAAGCTCTAAAAGATAGATGAAGCCCGTACAGGCGGCATTTATATCAAACGCCGTGATGCCGAAGTTTAAACCCAGTTTATCCGCGATGACGCACGCGGTCGAGGGCATGCAGAAATAATCGGGCGAGATCGTGGCGCAGATTATCGCATCGATCTCGTTTTTTTGCAAACCGCTACGCTCGATCGCAAGCGCTGCAGCCTTCATGCCCAAATCGCTAGTGGTCTCGCCCTTTGCTATGCGGCGCTCATGAATGCCTGTGCGCTTGACAATCCATTCATCAGTCGTTTCAACCATTTTTTCAAGATCGAAATTAGTTAAAATTTGACTCGGCGCGTATGCTGCGATCGAGATCATCGAGGCTTTTTTCATTTTTGCTCGTTTGAAGAAATTTCGCTTTCTATCGCGGAGTTGATTTTAGAATCTGCAAATTTAAGCGCTTGAAAGATCGCGTTTTTAACGGCTTTCGGAGTGCTTTTGCCATGGCTTATGATGACGCATTCTTTGACGCCTAAAAGCGGCGCACCGCCGTATTCATCGTAATCTGTGCTTTTTTTGATTATCTTAAAAACGCGCTTCATCAAGATGGAGCCAGCGATGGCGATCGGGGATTTTTTCGTTTCGTTTTTAATAAGTTTGCCGATAGCGCTTGCGACACCTTCGCTGGATTTTAGCATAATGTTGCCGATAAATCCATCGCACACGACC
>NZ_CALIJF010000151.1 GCF_938018035.1 uncultured Campylobacter sp.
CTTGCGCACGAGCAGGAAGCGGCGCGCAAAGCCGTGTTCGTCCTTGGCGTAGATGTAAATTTTATTTTTGCTCTCGCATTCGGCGTCCGTTAGCTCGTACCCGCCGTAGGTGCCGCCCTCCATCATCGAAAACGAAATACCCTCGGGGCGGAAGCCGCTGCGCTTAACGGGCGTGCAGTAGCGCGCAAATAGCTCGTCGCATCTGCGCTGCACCTCGCCGTCATCCGCGTCATCAATTCGCGATGTGGCAAATTTCTCCCACTCGCTCATCGCCGCGAAAAATTCTAAAAGCGCACTCTGCGCCGCCGCCAGGTCATCTGGATCAAGCTTCTTTTTGCTCTTTGCGGCGTCTCTTTGCGCCTGCTCAAACTCCGCAATCTGCTCCTTGCTAAACTGCCCGCCGTCTAGATAAAACTGGATTTTCGTATCCGCCGCGGCTAGCAGCCCCGCAAAGCTCACGCGCGAATTGACCAGGCGCAGCGATTTTAGCTTCGGGATTTGCACGATCGCTTTTAGCCCCTCATCCGTAATGCTGACGTTCTCGATACCGATGTGTTCGAGCTTGGCGTGTGCTGCAAAGTATCTAAAGCCCTCGCCGCTTATCTTATCGCTATCTTGTAAAAACAGATACGCAAGCTTCGGCAGCGTGGCTAGATGCTGTAGCGCCGCGTCCGTAATCGCCGTGGCTATAAAGCCCATATTTACGAGGCTTTTTACCTCGCAGATGCGGCGCACCATCTCATCGGTGAGTGCTACGTTTTCGTAGTGATGGCCTTTGCAGTAGCGCTCGCTAACCGCGTCCAAAGCCTCCTGCATCGTGATCTGCTTCATCAGCTATCCTTTAAATTTGATTTTAAAATTTTAGTGAAATTTTACGATTTGCGCAAGGCGCTTAAATTTACGCGTGGATTTGCACGCCGCCGATGTGTTTTAAAGCGCCGCCCCGACGAGCGCTAAATTTCAGCCGCCGTCCACTCGCATAAAATTTTATTAAAATCCTCTATCATCGCGGCGAAATCATACTCAAGCTTGCTTTGCTTTTGTGCGATCTGCTTTAGCGCCGTCAAAAAATACTCGCCCATCTTTCGCTTTTGCTCCATGGGCGCTAGCTCGCTAAACTCGCGCTCGAAATGTATCAGCGCGCCCGTTTTGCCCGTGTCTTTTCTAAACGGCGAATACTCAAAACGGTTCCGCAAATAGTAACCGCCCGCGCGCCTCTGTTCCTCACTCATCATTTCGTGTATCAGCTCCCAGGCGCGCCGCGAGCTTAGGCGCGGCTCGTCCGGTGCTATGATGTAGTTGGTTCGGCAGTGCTCATCATCAAAACTAAACGCGCAGCATAGCTTTATGTAGTTGATCGCGCAGCCGTAAATTTTAGGGCACATTTTAGCATTAAGCGCCGGTTGTAGATCCTCAAATAGGCTTTCTATCGCGGCGCGCGAGTTTTCGTAGCAGTTGCTGATAGCGCGCGTGATGCGGACCGGATTTTTGGCTATCCAGTTGCGCTGGCTGTTTAGCTTGAGGTCACAAATGTCCTCTTTTACGGGGCGCGCGAGCGTTTTGCCCGCCGCATCCGGGCTTTCGTGAAAAAACGTATCGCCGTCTTGCATCGTAAGCCCCGTTTTGCGTTTCGACCACATAGCTTCTACAAAGCGAGCCTCGCCGTGCGCATTTAAAAAATAGGTCATCGTATAACCGTTGTAAAATTTCCCGCGCAGCGCCTCCAAGCTCTCGCGCTCGCCCCAGCCTACGATCGCTAGGCATTCGCAAATTTTAACGGTCCTGTTCCACTCGCTAGCGTTTTTATAAAAGGCGTAGCGGTCAAATTCGCCTAGCAGCTGTTCGCGAATTAAAATTTGATCCTGGGCGCGCAGAAAAATTTCTAGTTCGGCGAGGTTTTCTATTTCGTAAATTCGCTCTAAAATTTCGTTCATTATCGACCCTTAAATTTGCGTTTACAGCGTAAAATCGCCTTTGAGTTTTACGGCTCGCTTCAGGCGCGCTTTGCTCTAAATAAACTCGCGGTCGCCGCAAGGCAGAATTAGCTTTTTTTTCGGCTGCGCTTTTCTTCGATGCCGCTTTGCCCTTGCCTGCGCGCTAGCTCGTCAAGTAGGGCGTCCGGGTGGATATTGTGCGCCGTAAGTGCGAGCAGAAGGTGAAATAAAAGATCCGCTCCCTCGTAAATCACGTCGTATCGCGGCTCGCCCACTCTGTGTTCGCCGAAGCCCTCGCGCGCGACGTCTGCGTAAAGCTCGCTGCGCGAGAGGTCCTTGCACGCCAGCGCGAACTCGCACGCTTCTTCGGCGATCTTTTTGAGATAGGCGTTTTCGCCCTTCGCGTAGAGCGAGGCGACGTAGGAGAGCGCGGACTCGCCGTTTAGCTTGCGATCCAAGCAGACATGATAAATTTCGTCCAAAATGCCGTACGGGCTTTTTTCCGTAGAGTTTTCGAGCGTAGAATTTTGCGCGGCGGCGTCTAAATTTTGCTTGCTGCACTCTGAGGCGGAATTTGCCGCGATGAAATTTGCTGCCGTAAAATTTTGTGTCGCAGAGCTTTGCCGATTGCAAGAGGCAGTGGAATTTTGAGGCATAAAATTTTGCGAGCCGTCACGGGCAATAGAATTTTGGGGCGCGTAATCCGCCGAGCCGTCGCAGGAAGCGGAATTCTGCTCTGTGCGAGAATTCGCGGAATTTTTCTGCACGAGAGAGGTTGCAGAGCCGTGCTCTGCGAAATTTATCGCGCCGCAAGCGCTTGAGCTCCCCACATTTTCGCCGCATTTTTGCAGCGAAATCTCTTTGAAAAAACAGCTTCGCGCGCCCGTGTGGCAGGCGGATCCGCCGCACTGCTCGACTTTAAGTAGCAGCGCGTCGTTGTCGCAGTCCAAAAAGGCGGATTTTACGAGCTGAACGTGACCGCTGCTCTCGCCCTTTTTCCAGATGCGCCCCTTGCTGCGCGAAAAGTAGTGCGCGTAGCCGGTACGCAGCGTCAGGCTTAGCGCCTCTTCGTTCATGTACGCGAGCATCAAAACCGCGCCGTCACCCGCGTCCTGCACGATCGCGGGAAGCAGCCCGCCCAGTTTTTGCCAATCTACCTTCATCTTTGATCCTTAGTTTGCGAAGTCGCGCGCCTTAAATTTAGCCGCTGCACGCGGAATTTGAGTTATGAATTTACGAAGCGGCGCGCCTCGTAAATTTAAAACAAGCCTAGCGGTTAAATTTAAGCTACCGCTAGGTTTAAGCTGCGACGGGCGCGAGTTCTGCTCGTCACGAGCTTTTACGCTCGCTGTTAAGTTTAGCTCGCAAAATCGAGAGTTAAGCTTATGCGCCCGGAGCAACTCGCTATTAAATTTAGTTCGCGAAATCTGGGCGCATAACCGCCTGAAATTTTAATTTTCCCGCTCGATGGCGCTTTGTTTCGCCTTATCTTTCGTATCGACCCAGATATTAGGCACCGCGCCGCCCGGCGTTAGGAAAATTTTCGCGTCGCCGTTTTCGCGCAACGCCTCGTTAAATTTAGCCTGCGTCTCGATCTGCTTAAGGCTTAAAAGATTTGCATCCAAGCTCTTTGCGATCTCTTTGTTGGCGTAGGCTTGCGCGTCGGCTTCGATCTTGGCGGCATCGGCGCGACCTTGAGCCTCGATTTTGACGGCGTCTGCGTTACCTTTGGCAAGAGCAGCCTTTTTAAGCGCCTCTTGATTTGCGCGCTCGACCTCGTATTTGGTGCGCTCAGCCTCCTGTTTGGCGATCTGCACGCTCTCGATCTGCTCCTTTACCTTCGCCGGCAGGATGATCTCGCGAAGCTGCACGGCTAGCAGATCTACGGGTGAATTCGGCAGTGCTTCGATATTCTTGCGGATGCCGTCGTCGATCGATTTGGCGATCTCGTCGCGTTTGGTAGGCAGCTCTTCGGCGGCATAGTTGCCGATGACGCTACGCACGACGTCCTTTACGCGCGGATCGATGATCTTATCCTCCCACAAAAAGCCCCACTCGGCGATCGTGTTGGGCGCCGTGGCTTCATTGAGCCTGTATTGCACGGTGATGTCGATGCTGACGGGCAAATTTCGCGAGTCTAGCACCGAAAGCGAGTTTTTACTAATGATACCGCCCGCGGTGCCGCTTTTAGTAGCGATACCCGCGCTCATATCTTCGCTGCTGGTGTAGTTGATGATACGCGTGCGAGTATCTACGACGAATACGTCCTGTATGAACGGCACGAAAAAGTGAAGTCCCGCGCCAAGAGGCGTCGGATCGTATTTACCTAAATTTGACTTGATCCCCACTTCGCCCGATTGGATCGTGACGAAGGGTTTTGAGATCACGAGCAGCGCGATTATCGCAATAATAGCGTAAATCACGCCGCTAAACTTACCCATTCCTCCAAAATTAGGAATTTTAAAATTTAAATTCCCGCCTTTTTTGTCGCTGTTTTTCTTATTAAAATAATCATTCAAATCCGCTGGCATGCGCGTCCTTATTTAACGTATGTGAGCCAGTGCTCAAATTTAGGGTCTTTGCCCGTGACGACGGCGAAATACGCCTTTTGCAAGCGGCTCGTGATCTCGCCCATCTCGCCCTTGCCGATGATCCTGCCGTCGATGTTGCTAATCGGCGTGACCTCCGCAGCGGTACCGGTGAAAAACGCCTCGTCCGCGGCATAGAGCTGATCGCGAGCGATGCGCTCTCTGCGGACTTCGTAGCCCAGGCTGCGCGCGATTTCGATGACCGAGTTTTGAGTGATGCTCTCTAGGCTGGTGTCGTTCGGCGGAGTGATGATGAGCCCATCTTTTACGATAAATAGGCACTCGCCAGGGCCCTCCGCGACGAAGCCCTGCGGATCGAGTAGTATCGCCTCATCGTATCCCGCATCGACCGCCTCAAAATTTGCCATCTGCGAGTTGAAATAATTCGCGCTCGCTTTGGCTTTTGCCATCATCGAAAATTGCGCCGGCTTCATCCACGATGAAATTTTGGCTTTGATACCCTTGCGTAGCGCCTCTTCGCCCATATACGCGCCCCATTGCCACGCTGCGACGACGACGTTTACCGAGCAATCCTTAGACGAAACGCCCATCGAGCCGTAGCCGAAGTACGCAAGTGGGCGGATATAAACGGTCTGATCGAAGAGGTTTTTTGCGACGACGTCGATCTGAGCCTGACGAAGCTGCTCGAAGTTAAACGGAAGCTTGATTAAGCAGAGCTTTGCCGAAATTTCAAGCCTGCGAGTGTGCTCGTCCAAGCGGAAAATCGCGTAGCCTTTGTCGGTTTTATAGGCGCGCACGCCCTCAAATACGGCGTTTCCATAGTGCAAAGAGTGCGTCAAAACGTGAGTAGTGGCCTCTGCCCAGGGGATTAGTTTGCCGTCTTTCCAGATGAGCTCGGCCTCTTGAATTTGTGCCATTTCTTGATCCTTTGATGAAATTTAATCCATGATTTTAGCTAAAAGAATATTAATTTCTAAGAAATTTAAAAGCAGTTGAAATTTGATGCGATTTTAAGACGAACAACGAGTCGTGAGTTCAAATTTAGCTCGCAACTCTGTGCAGATGGCATTAAAATTCCACGAACGAAAGCCCGATGCCGATCTTATTGACGCTGCGTTTGTAATCCGCGAGGCTCTCGCCGTAGCCATTGAAGTAGCGCAGATAGCCGTAAAATCCGCTGTTAAAGATCGGGAAGCTATAGTTCAGCTCGATCGCACCGCGGTTATTGCCGTCAAAATGTAGGTTGTTTCGCCACAGAGCGCTAAGTCGCTGCTTGCCGAAGGTGTATGACGCGCGCAGATCGCCGTAGCCCATATAATCCGCGATGTCCTCGTTCGTGCGGTCCAACCAAAAGGCATACCAGGCTCTGGGGGTGATCGAAAATCCGTCCGCACTCCACGTGCTTTGCGCGTAGAGCCTATTCCACGAGCGCGATTCCTCGCCGCCCTTGCCGTTTGATTCGTGCATGGTGCCTATCTTTAGCTCGTCCGCAAACGGCACCGGCGCGCTAACGTATAGCTCGGGGCGATAGTTGCTTTCGCGAAAGGGGGCGCTATCCTGCGTGATCTGCCACCAGGAATTTTGCGCGTAAGCGAATGAAATTTTCTCTCCAAGTCCCAGCGCGTCGTAGGCAATCGGGCGCTCGAAGCTAAACTCAAAATGCAGCTCATCCGCCTTGCGATCGGGCTTTTTACTAAAATCGTGGGTAAAAAGTATATAGATCGGCTCGTAGTATTTAAGCCCTAAAAATCCAAAATTTCGGCCATTTTGTTCGCCTTGCGGCGCGGAATCCAGCGCGGCGGAATTTTGCGAGATCGAGCCGGAATTAGATGATGCTAAATTTAACGCCGAGCCTGACGTGGCCGAGTTTGCTTCTACGGAATTTGTCGCAGCGGAATTTAGCGCGCTGGATTCCGCCATGGCGGAATTTTGTGCTAAAGAATTTTGCGGCACCGCAGAGTTTAAAACGACGGCATCATCGTGCGAAGCGCGGTTTTCTGCGGACGAGGTAGAATTTTCTGCGACTTTTCGGCGCGGTTTATCGCCTTTATCCGCTAGACTTGCCGCGGCGATCTTTTTGTAATAGATCATCGCGTTTTTGTAATCGTCCTTGGCCTCGTATTCGCTAGCCTTTGCGTATAGCTCGGAGAGATCTTGCGCGGCTAGGCTTATGGCGCAAAGCGCGAACGCCAAAGCTTTAAATTTCATCTACGCCCTTTAAATCGTTTTGATAATTTATATTTAAAAACTGCTCTTTGTTTTTGAAATTTAGCACTTTGGAATTTGCAGATCCGATGAGCGCGCCGATCTTATGCTCTTTCGCGCGGTAGAGCTCAAGCGCGCGCGGCGCAAGAGCTGCGTCAAAAAAGCCGCACAAGCTATGTCTGTGCGCCTCGTCGCCTGCTACGCAAATTTGCCCCTCTTGCTCGCTAAGAGCGCGAATGGTGGAAATTTCTACAAAGGGCATGTCGGCGGGGATGATAAAAATGCGCTCGCCGCTAAAGGGCTTTAGCGCCGAATACAGCGCGCCCATCGGCGAAAATTCCTCAAATTCGTCGTAGACCATAGGAAGCGGCGGGTTAAATTTAGAGCTTTTGGCGCAGGCGAAAACCCGCTCAAACTCGCGGCTTAGGCGCGAGAAAAGAAAGTGCGTCATGCTGGGATGCCCGCGAAATGGGAACAGCGTTTTGTCACTGCCGAAACGCGAGCTTTTGCCGCCGCAGAGAATGACGCAGGTTTTCATAGAAATTTCACCGGCTTTCATCGATCTTTATCGCGGCGAAATTTTAAATTTGAAAGTAAAATTTGAAAGAAGCGCGGGCATATCAGTCTTTTTGCATATATTTGGCTTTGCCAAGGGCGTTGTTTGCGATGAACTGATAAAGGCTCGGCGCCTGAAGCTTGGCTAGCTCGGGGTATTTGGCTTTAAGCGTCTTCCAGATATCGTAGACGCGCATGCCACTTGCGTAAAGCTTCATAATCTCGCTAAAATGCGGATCATAAAGGCTCGGCTTTTTATACAGCGAGAGTTTGCGGTCGGTATCCAGCACGGCGTTTGCCTCGATAAAAGCGGTAAGATCGCGCTCGCTTACTTTGGCAAAATCCTTTTCGTAGTGAGATTTCATATACTTTAAAATTTCTTTATTGCTAACGCCTTGGAAGTGCATTTTTTTGATCTCGAAGCGATACGCGTATAAGAAATCCTCGCTTTTTTTTGCGGTTGCGCGAAGTCTTGTTTTTTCATCTTTGAACGTCACGGAGATGAAGTGCGTAAGCCCGGGTGCAGTAACGGCGTTTTTGAATGCTTCGTCCTCCTCGCCGATCTTTTTTAAGATCGCCTTGACGGTGTAGCCCTCGGCAATAAGGTTTGAAATTTTATCTTTATAAGGTTTGTAGTCGAATCGCACGCGCCTAAAGCCCGTCTCGACACTGATTTTTTTATAGATCCTCGCATGCTCTCTAGATGTAAAATACCTCGATTTCAGCCCTTTGCGGAGTTGTTCGGCAACCGCGGTAAAATCGTCATAATCGGCGATAGACGCGATTAATTCCTTTTCGTTTACGACCCTGCCGTTAACGACCGCGATGGTAATGACCTTCATATTTTCTCCTTTGATTGGGCACAATTCTAACTTAAAACTATAAACTCAAATTTAATTATTTATTATCAAGGATTGC
The DNA here is from genome assembly GCF_938018035.1 of uncultured Campylobacter sp. Lineage (GTDB taxonomy): Bacteria > Campylobacterota > Campylobacteria > Campylobacterales > Campylobacteraceae > Campylobacter_B. Next base: position 8,162 of record NZ_CALIJF010000151.1, read on the forward strand.
GGAGGATTTGTGTTTGCGAGGCAGAATTTTACGCGCTAAGATTTAGCATTTTGATTGATTTTTATATCTTTTTTGTGCTTGTTCTCACGCTGCTTTTTTATACTTTTTTGTGTAGAGATGAAGCGAGTTTGCAGAGATAAATTTTACTCGCAAATCCTAGCTAAATTGCCAGCGCAAGTTAGCTTTTTTTAAACGAAAAAAGCTTTTTTATCTTCGTAAGCCCAAGCTTCATGCCACTATATTTCATCATCTTAGCCATATTTACCCACATTTCGCGCTCGTAGCACGGATGCGGGCAGTGGTGACAGCGTGGCTTTTCGGTATGCGGGCAGGCGCGCAGGCGCGCATAGGCGTAACGCAGCATCCGCTCGCAGTCGCTACAGAGATGAAAGTGCGTCTGCACAAGCCCCCTATCGTCTTTGTAGTCATGAAGCACGGCACCATCTTTTTTAAGCGCATCCGTATGCTTGCCATCGCAGTAAATTTGGATAAATTTCGTCACCGTGTTTACTTCGTAAATAAATTTTTCGCTAGTCATATTTGATCCTTTGGGCGGATTTTATCTAAAAGAGACAAAAATACTCTTGAGCGCGCTCAAGTTAGAATTTATAGAATTTTAAAATTCCGCGGAATTTCGCTTTATCTTTCGACCTTGTTGCTTAATAGAGTCGCGATGAAGCGTGTTTTGTCGTTTGAGGCAAGCGCGATTTGCAAGCTCATCGTAAGCGGCACAGCCAAAAATAGCCCGCCGATACCAAGTACGAAGCCCCACAGTAGTAGCCCTGCAAGCACGCTGATCGTTGAAAGCCCGAGCCCTTGCCCTAAAAATCGTGGCTCGATGATATTTCCGATCGCTACGTTTACGACTAAATAGATTGCGATAGTCCAGATGCTAGAGCTTATATCCATCGTAGCTAATGTCACGAAAAGCGTCGGAAAGACCGCTACGATCGAGCCTATCGTAGGGATGAAATTTAGCACGAAAGCTAAAATCCCCCACAGCGCAGCATATGGGACACCAAGAGCCCACAGCCCAAGCCCGATGAGCGCACCGGTGCAAGCTGAAGCGATAGTTTTGATTAGCAGATATTTTTTGAGGCTGGAGGCAAATTTCTTCACGAAAGTGTGCGTAGCGCGGCTACTTTGCGAAAAATAGCGGATTTTTTCGTCGATTACGGAGCTTTCAAAGACCATAAATGAAACCATTATAAAAATGAAAAATCCCGTCGAGACTATTGAGCCTGTCTTACGCAGTAATGCCGATAGCTGCGCGGCGGCTTCGCTTGGATCGATGCCCAGGCTTGCGGCGTTAAGCTCTATGCCGAATCGAGAGAGCTTCGCACTCACGCCTCCTAGCACCTCTTCAAATTTTGCTTGAAGCTCGGGCAGGCGCGCTGAAAATTCCTTGATCGCATCGAAGATGACTGCACCGAAAAACACTATAATCGCCACGAAGGCAAAGGTGATGATGAGGAAGCTAAAAACGCGCCCGACGCGGATCTTTTGGACATAAAGCACCAGCGGCGAGACGAGCACCGTGATGAAAATAGCTAGCAAAAATGGCACGACGATAGCCTGCGCGGCTTTAAGACCAGCCAGGATGATTACGACGCAGGCAACCGACATCAAGGACATTTGAAGCTTCAAGGATTCTCCTAAATTTGACATTTTCGCAGAGCTTTTACGCGAAATTTTGGTGAAAGGATTTTAACTAAAATTC